>DATGJN010000111.1 GCA_035295165.1 bacterium | reverse complement strand
TTCCAGTGCTACGCCGGTGAAGTGTTCGGGTTGCTCGGTCCGAACGGCGCCGGCAAGACGACCACGATCCGCATGCTCACGACGATCCTGCGCCCCACCGCCGGGACGGCGCGGGTGGCCGGGCACGACGTCGTGCGCGACCCGGCCGCGGTCCGGCGGGTGATCGGCGTGCTCCCGGAGAACGCCGGCATCTACGGGCGTCTCACCGCGCGCGACGCGATCCGGTACGCCGGGCGGCTGTACGGGGTGCCGCCGGCCGTTTTGGAGACGCGCATCGAGGCGCTCGCGGACGCGCTCGAACTGACGCCTCACCTGAACCGGCTCACCGATACCTTCAGCAAGGGCATGAAGCAGAAGGTCAACATCGCGCGCGCGCTCGTCCACAACCCCCCGGTCGTGTTCCTGGACGAGCCGACGTCCGGTCTCGACGTGATCTCGGCGCGCTCCGTCCGCGAGTTCGTGGAACGGTTCAAGCAGGAGGGCCGCTGCGTGATCATGTCCACGCACGTCATGGAGGAGGCGGAGAAGCTCTGCGACCGGGTCGCGATCGTCGCGGCCGGCCGCGTGCGCGCCGAGGGTCGCTTGAGCGAGCTGAAGGCGCAGACCGGGCTCGACCTCGAGGAGATCTTCGTCCAACTCGTGGAGCAGACCGTCGCATGATCGGCGCGGCATGGTCGTGGCTGCGATCCTACCGGACGCGCGATCGAGCCGCCGACGCCGACGCCGCCCGCGAGACGCGCCGCTGGATCTACGCGGTGTACGCGAAGGAGACGCTCGAGGTGATCCGCGACCGGCGGACGCTGTTCGTGATGGTGGTGCTGCCGGCGCTGTTCATGCCGCTCGCCACCCTGGGCATTCCCTACCTCGCGGAGCGCCAGCAGCATCAGATCCAGACCGTGATTCCCAAGGTGGCGGTCGTCGGGCAGGCGCCCGCGCTGATTCACCTCGCGTACACGTCGAAGTTGGTCGCGCCGGTGCGCGCCAAGGATCCCACGGCGGCGCTGCGGCAGCGCCAGGTGCTCGCGGTCGTCGAGATTCCCAAGGGCTTCGAGACGATCGTCGCGAGGAACGGCCAGGCGCACGTCGGGATCCTCTACGACGCGACCGACACGGAGAGCGCTGCGGCGCGGGCGAAGGTCGTCGACCTGCTTTCCCGGTACAGCCAGGGGGTCGTCGCCGCGCGTCTCGCCGCGCGCCACCTGAACCCGCGGGACCTGCTGCCGGTCGTGCTCGATCAACGCAACGTGGCTACTCAGCGTCAGGAGTCGGGGCAGTTGCTCGCGAGCCTGCTGCCGTTTCTCGTCGCGATGTGGGCCGTGGTCGGGGGCATGTCCGTGGCGGTGGACCTCGCGGCGGGCGAGAAGGAGCGGGGCACGCTTGAGTCGCTCTTAGTCGCGCCGCCCAGCCGCGAGGCGATCGTGATCGGCAAGTTCCTGTCGGTTCTCACCGCATCGATGGGCGGAGTCGTCGTGGTCCTGGTCACGATGATGGTCAGCCTCCGCTGGGGCTACCCATACCTCCTGCATACGACGAAGAAGATCGACGTCAACCTTCCCGTGGGGACGGCGATCGTGATGCTCGGCGTCGCGCTGCTGTTCTCGGCGTTGGTCAGCGCGGTGCAGCTCGCGATCAGCATCTACGCCCGGTCGCCGCGCGAGGCTCAACAGTACATCACGCCGCTGTACTTTGTCACGGTGCTCCCGGGGCTCGCCGTGCAGTTCGTCAGCGACTGGGCGCGTACCGTCTGGGCCTACCTGACCCCGGTGCTCAACGCGTTCTTCGCGTTTCAGGAACTGCTGCTCGGCACCGTCAACTGGGGTCACCTGTTCCTCGCGGCGATCTCGTGCGCGTTTTACGCCGCGCTGGCGCTCGAGATCGCGATCGGGCTGATGAGCCGGGAGAGCGTCATCTTTCGGGTGTAGTCCGCCGCGGCGCGTCACCCCGCGAGGAATCTCGAGGGCGCGACCGACGCGCCCAGACTGCCTCCTCATGTGGCCGTTCGACGTCGATTCTCTCCCATCGCCCCGCGTGCGGCCGGCGACGGCGGGGAAACGGAGGCGCGGTGAATCGCCGGGGTCGAACGGGCGCATCGAGGGAACCTGCTACACCCGAATACCGGTAATCCGCCATACAAGAGAATCGACGCTCCGCCTCGTTCGAGGGAGGTCGGTCCCCGCGATGTGCCTTCCATCGGTTCGAACGGAGGAATTTCACTCTTGAGGCCACAACATCTAGTGTGGTAGTATGCATCCTGCTGCTAGATATAGGATGAGGGTCGAACGCCTGTGCGGTGTCCCTACTGCGGTGCCAAGGAAACCAGAGTCCTGGATTCCCGCTCCATAGAAGACGGAGAAGGGATCCGTCGTCGGCGTGAGTGCGAGGCCTGTCGGAAGCGGTTCACCACATTCGAGCGGGCCGAACGCGCGATCGTGTTCGTGCTCAAGCGGGACGGGCGACGCGAGCCGTTCGACCGGACCAAGGTGCTGACCGGAATGCTCCGGGCGTGCGAAGGCCGGCCTGTGTCCCAGGAAACGCTCGAGCGCATCGCCGACGAGATCGAGCGAGGACTGCTGGAGTTGGACACACCTACCGTTCCGAGCCGCGAGATCGGTGACAGGGTCATTGAGCGCCTGCGCGAGCTCGACGACGTGGCATACGTTCGCTTTGTGTCGGTGTACCGCCGGATGGGGGATGTCGACCGGCTGGTGGAAGAGATCCAAGCGCTCAAGGCGCGCAAGCAGCACGAGGCGGAGCTCGCCTCTCAGGTTCTGCTCATTCCGCTCGCTCCGATCCGAACCACCCGCAACTAACTCATGGACGCAGCGCAGACGCCGCAGGAGTCCATATCTCCCCAGGGGGGCACGCAGATGGCAATGACATCGGACGAGGTGAACGCTTCCCAGAGCACACCTGATCCCGATCGGAACGCGATTGCGCCGGAGACGCTGGAGTTCTTCAAGGGCGATGCGCTGCGCGCGCGCGTGTTTCACGACAAGTACGCGCTCCGCGATCCGGACGGGCGGGTGCTCGAGCGCACGCCCGTTGCGATGTGGCAGCGGATCGCCCGCGGGTTGGCGTCAGTCGAACCCACCGAAGCGGGGCGTGAACGGTACGCGCAAGAGTTCTACTGGCTGATGGACGGCTTCCGGTTCATCCCCGGCGGCCGGATCATGCACGCGATCGGAAACCCGAAGCGGGTCACGGCGTTGAACTGCTTCCCGGCCGGCACCCGCGTGCTTGCGCGCGGCGGTCTCAAGCCGATCGAGGAGATCAGGCCGGGCGACGAGGTGCTCACGCACAAGAACCGGTACCGCCTCGTCACCCACACGATGCACCGCGACGTTGAGGATCCACTGCGCGCGCTCAAGCTCTGGTACCTTGGCGACCAACCGATCCGCGCGACGGGGAACCACCCGTTCCTCGCGTTCGACGGCACGCGCGTGGACTGGGTGGCCGCCCAGGACCTGACCTCCGATCACTACATCAAGGTGGGGCGGATCGGCGAGACGTTGCCGTCCTGGGATCTCGATCTAACCAACTTTGTGAGCGCGGCGGCGATCGAAGACGAAGCGGGGCAGATGTACACGGCGACCGCGTACGTCGGCGGTCAAGGAGCGCGCGGTGTCGCCGAGAGCAAGCGGGTGCGCCGCACCATTCCGCTGGATGAGCGCCTCGGGTTGTGGCTCGGGTTCTTCATGGCCGAAGGCGGCGTAACGGACAACAGCGTCTACTTCACCTTCAGCAAGGACGAAGAGGCGCAGGCCGAGGCGATCTACAACCTCACGCAGCAGCTGTTCGGAGTGGAGGCGGCGATCCAGCGGCGCGAGGATCAACCCGGGCACTGGATGCGCGTGTACGTCCACAGCAGGCTCCTCGTCGAGTTCGTGCGGGCGTTCTGCGGAGGCGCCACGCACGCCCACGACAAGCGGCTGCCCGGATGGTTTCTGACGGTTCCGACCACCGTGCAAAAGGCGTTCATCGCGGCGCTCCTGGCCGGCGACGGCGTCGTCCGCGAGGAACAGGTCAAGATTTTCCTCGCCAACCCGGATCTGGTCCGGCAGGTGTTCCTCATCCTCGTGCGCCTCGGCATTGTGCCGTCGATTCGCTGGGAGGCCATCCTTAAGTACACACGGCATCGCGGCATGTGGATTCAGGTCAGCACGCAGCGGTACGTCGAGGCGCTGCATGCGTGGATCGAGGGGGACTACTCATACGAGTCCGTCTTCGAGGAGTCCGACGGCAACCACTTCTACAAAGTCGTGGACGGCGAGTTGTTCGTCAAGGTCAAGGCGTGTGGGTGGACGGAGCCCGCTCGCCAGACCGTGTACGATCTCACGGTGGACGAGGACCATTCCTTCGTGACGGAGTTCGCCTGCTGCCACAATTGCTACGTGATTCCAATCAAAGAGGACTCCATCGAGGCCATCTTCGAGTGGACGAAAGAGGCGGCGCGGACCTACTCGCTCGGCGGGGGCGTGGGCGCGGACATCAGCATTCTCCGTCCCGCGGGCGCGCCCGTGAACAACGCGGCACGGACGAGCACCGGTTCCACCTCGTTCATGGAGCTGATGTCGCTCACGACCGGGACGATCGGCCAGAGCGGCCGGCGCGGCGCGCTCATGATCACAATCGCCGACAACCATCCCGACGTCCTGGAGTTCACGAAGATCAAGCGCAATATGAACAAGGTGCGGTACGCCAACATCAGCGTGCGCATCAGCGACGCGTTCATGCGCGCCGTCGAGGCCGACGCCGACTGGACGCTCGCGTTCGACAACAATCGGGTGAATGTGCGTCAAACGGTCAAGGCGCGCGAGGTGTGGCGCGAACTGATTTACGGGGCGCGCAACCACGCCGAACCCGGCGTGATCTTCTGGGACTCGATCCGGCGGTGGAGCACGTCCGAGTATAACGAGATGAACGTGACGACGACCAACCCGTGTTCTCTGGTAGGGTCCACCTATGTGATGACACCGAGCGGGATTCATCGCCTGGACCAACTTGTCACGAGCGCCGTCCAGGACCGGCGAAACCCTGAGGTGTTGATCGACCGCCGCGCGGGCGACGAGCGTGGTGTGTCGGCGGTTCACGCTGACGCGCTTGCGTTCACCGGCGTGAAACGCATCTATAGGGTCGAAACGGCGAGCGGCCTTACGGTGCGTGGCACCGGGGATCACAAAGTGAAGGTGCTCAACGACGACCGCGTTGATCCGCTGCACGGGTCAAATGGATGGAAGCGTATCGACGAACTTCAGGCCGGTGACGTGCTCGCGATCGTCGATCCCAACGCTCCAGCTCTTGTCGAGACGATGTTCCGCGATCGAACTCCATATCTGCATGTCGACAGGGGCTGGATGCAGCCGCGCCGGCGCGACGCGCATTGCTCGCTCATTGACATCCCAGACGCATGGGACGATGACCTCGCGTATCTGCTCGGGTACGCGGTTGGTGACGGTTCCTACACGAACCATGCGAACCGTGGACATGGGAAGCGCCTGGACATCCACATGCACGTGGACGATGCGCCATACGTCAAGCCCGTTGTGGATCGAGTGACGGGCCGCTGCGTGCAGAGGAAGGTGCCGACCGCCGTCGGCGGTGGCGTCGCAGCGGGTACGCTGTCGGCGGAGTCCCGGCCGGATCCCTTGCATACGATAGATGGAACGAATCGCGCGTGGATGTCCATCCATTCGGGTGCGTTCTTGAGAATGCTCGGCGCGTTGGGCCTGCGGCCGGCGGTGGCGCCCGACAGGCTGGTCCCCGAGTCGATTCTTACCGCGCCCAAGGACGCAACGGCCGCGTTCCTCCGGGGTTTGTTTGATGCGGACGGCACAGTGTCGCAGCCCGGCGCACGTCCGATGATCTCGTTGTCTTCAACATCTCGGCAGTTGATTCAACAAGTGCAGATCCTGCTGTTGCAGTTCGGCATTTTTTCCACGGTCGCGACGCACAGAGCGGAGGACAAGAATGCGTCGCGTTCCGGACTGAACTACATCACGAACGGCGGCGAGCGCCGCATCTACCACAGCGTGCATGACAGCTATCAGTTGGCAATTGGCCGATATCCGTCCATTGAGAAATTTGCCACTCACATTGGGAGCAGCCTGCCGCGCAAGCAAACCATGATCCAGGCGCTGTGCGCATCGCGTGTCCACGCGCTCCGGAGCGTAACCTCGACAACCGAAGTCACCGCCGTGATCGATGAAGGCGTTGACGAACCCGTGTATGATCTCACAGTGTTGGATACCAAGTCGTTCATCGCCAATGGTTTGGTCGTGTCCAACAGTGAGATCCCGCTCGAACCGTATGGGTGCTGCTGCCTCGGCAACGTCAACCTGGCAGAGTTTGTGACGGATGAGTTTTCCCCCCAGGCGCAGGTGGACTGGCCCCACTTGGAGCAGGCTCTCCGGCTGGCCACGCGTTTCCTGGACAACGTATTGGACTACAACGCCGACAAGCATCCGCTCCCGGCTCAGCGCGAGGCTAGTCTCTACTCGCGGCGCATCGGGGTCGGATTCACCGGCCTGGGGGATTTACTCTGCAAGCTCCGGCTGAAGTACGACACGGACGAGGCCGTCGCCGAGGTGGACCGGCTGTTCGAACGCATCAAGAACGTCGTGTACGACGAGAGCGTGAACCTCGCGATTGAGAAGGGACCGTTCCCCGGGTACGACCGGGAGCAGCATCTCAAGGGGGCGTTCCTCGAAACGCTCGATCCGAAGGTGCTCGCCCGGATCCGCGAGCACGGTCTGCGGAACGTGGCGCTCCTGACCGTGCCCCCGGTCGGCAGCGGTGCGTCGCTCGCCGGCACGACGAGCGGCATCGAGCCGATCTTCGACCTGTCGTACACGCGCCGGAGCGAGTCGCTCGCGCAGAGCACGTTCACCGTGTACCATCCGCTCGTCCGGAGCTATATGGAGCGATTCGGCTTGACCGACGAGGACGGGCTGCCGCCGTTCTTCGTCACCGCCCACGAGATCAAGCCCGAGATGCGGGTCCAGATGCAGGCGGCGATCCAGAAACACATCGATCACTCGATCTCGTCCACCGTCAACTGCCCCGCGGACACGTCCGAGGAGCGGGTCGCGGAGATCTACTTCAAGGCCTGGAAGATGGGGTGCAAAGGGATCACTGTGTACCGCGACAGTTCCCGTGAGAACATCCTGACCGCGAGCACCGCGCGCTCGGTGAAGGCCGCCGGCGGGGAAGGCACCAAGGCGGAGGCGGCGCCGGTCCCGGTTGCCGCCCCGGCGACAGAGGTGGTCCATCACAAGCGCCCCCGGCCCAAGGTGACTACCGGGCGGACCGAACGGATCGAGACGCCGCGCGGCCGCATTTATGTGACGATCAACGAAGATACCAAGGGACTCTGCGAGGTGTTCGTGCAATCCCTCGACGTGGAGGCCGATGCGATCGGACGGCTTGCGTCGCTCGCGCTGCGGACCGGTGCGGATGCGCGCGACGTGATCGAGCAGCTCTGGCGCGTGCAGTCCCGCGAGGTCGCGATCGACCGGTCGGGCGACGGCACGATCGTGCGCGTGACCACGATCGCGCAGGGAGTCGCGCTGGCGATCGGACGCGCGCTGTACGGTTCCGGGTTCCGGCCGGACCAGGCGTTCCCGATGGCGGACCGGCTCCCCGAGCCCAGGATCGGGAACGGCCACGCAAACGGGGGAAACGGTCATGCGACCGCGGGGGCGGCGGATCCACCCCAAGCCGAGGTGGCGCTGCAGGGAGATCCGGCGCTTCCCCCCGAGGTCCAGCAGCCGCTCCTGACCTTCGCCGGGGTCTGCCCCGACTGCGGCAGCTCGCTGGTGTTCGAGAACGGCTGCAGCCATTGCCGGTCGTGCGGATATTCGAAGTGCTGACGACCCGGTCTGCTATCGTCTGACGGTAGGACGCCCGATTCTCAATCGGGAAACGCGGGGTCGACTCCCGCGGGCAGTTGGAAGGGGGGAGCGGCCGCTCCCCCCTTCACTTCATCGATGGACACCGGACGCTCTCGCCATCAGGCGTGGGCGCGATTCCGCCAGATCCGCCGGAGATATCGCCTCGCCGCTCGGATCGGGGACGGCACGAGACGCGTCAGCAGCGCGCTCGTGCGGGCGGCGTGCGGAGACGCGTGGGCCGCCCGCCGACCTCGTCGCAGCGCGCCGAGAAACTCGGACGAATCCAGGTTGCCGATGCCGAGGCGCGGTAGCAGATAGCGGGACGACGTTGCGTTGCAGAAGGCCTGGCGAACGGTCACCGCGGCGCGGAAGCCCGCCGCCTCGACCGCGTTCGCGGCACGGTCGTCCACGTCCCCAAACGGATACGAGAACGTGGTCGACACGGTCCCCAGTCGGGCCACGATCTCATCCCGGGAGCGTTCGATCTCGCTCCGAAGCGCGGCGTCGGAGAGCGCGACGAGCGATGGGTGCGAGACGGAGTGTGCCCCGAAGGTGATTCCAGCCGTGGACATCCGGCGTACCTCGTCCCAGGTCACCGGGCGCGACGACCCGGGGACCACCTCGCCCGCCATCGCGTCCAGGAGCGAATCCCGCACCGGTCCTTCGAGCGTTTGCAGGCGCCTGTGGAGGGCGTCGAACACGCGGAGCACTTGCTCCGCCGAGTCGAGAGCGGTGTCGGGACCGCCAAGCGACGGCGGGAGCGACAAACGACCGCCAGCGTGGCGCGAAAGATGCCACACTAAGCGATCCCACCAAAACGCGGCGTCCCGTCCGACGGTGCCGGTCGCCAGGAACACAGTCGCGGGGATGCCGACGCGCTGGAGCACGGGGAACGCCTGCAGGTAGTTGTCCGCGTACCCGTCGTCGAACGTCACGGCCGCCAGGGAGGGGCCGCGGTCGGCGTGCCCAAGCGACGCGACCAGCTCGTCGATCGGCACGACGCGGTAGCGGCGTGCCAGGTGCTCCATTTGCCGTTGAAAGCGCCCGACCTCGACGTAGAGCCCGTACCGCGTCAGGAGACCGAACGGGTCGGCAGGCGGCTGTTCACCTACGCGATGATAGCAGAGGATGACCGCATCGCCCACGCCAATCTCCCCCGACGTTTTGGTTGACCCTGGGGCCGGGGTAGCCCGACCCCACGCGACGAGTCTACCGTCTTGCGGCGCGGCAGGCAAGGATTGAGCGTACAGGGCGGCACCATCGATTGAATATTCGGACAATCGTCCAGCGGACGTTCGGCGGGGTGCTGGAGCGCGTACGGCCGGTTCACGCCCGCCGCCGGCGCCGACGTTGCGCATAGTCACGCACGAGCATGGCCGCGATCGCCGCTGCCACGAGCCACAGCAGGATCGTGACGACTCGGTACGCCCAGACCGCGAGCGGCGGCCCGTGCGGAGGCGGTGCCGCCGCCACAAACGTGCCCAGGTCATTTGTGGGACCGTAGATCTGGAACGTGATGGGCAGCGTCGACGGGGACAGGGGGAGCCACGACGTGCCGGAGGACCGCAAGATCGCGGTCGCGCTCGTGGCGTAGCGCAGCACGATGTTGACCGGTGCGAGGAGCGGCGCGGCCTGATGCGAGACCGTGTAGGTTGCGGCGATGCGGTAAGCGTTCCCGTCATACCGCAGCCCGTTCGGAGCCGGCGCCACGGTGGCCGGATCGAGCGGGTCGATGCGGATTTCCACGGAGGGCTCGCCCTGGCGCGGCGCGATCGCGCTCCGAGGCACGACGAGAACGGCCTGTTCGTCTCCGGTGGCGATCGCCGCGGGCGCCGAGCCGGACGCTGTGAGCACGACCACGCCCGTCCCCGGCTGAGGAGGCTGGTTGTTGCGGGCGAGCGCGGCGGGCGGGTGCACCCATCGGTACGGGGGCGGAGGGGTGTAGCCGTCGTAGAGGAGTTGGGGCGGGAGCGACCACGGCGATGCCCACGACACCGCCGTGAGGTATGCGATGGCCACCAAGCCTCCTGACGCCAGCCAGGCCGGCGCGCGTCTCATCGGTACGTCTTCCGAAGAACCGCACGGGGACGGTTGGGAGCGGACGGGCGGTCCTGCGCCGCTCCTCTCCGCGAGATCGCTGAGACGACGGACCGCACCGTGGCACCGCAGGTCGCCGCACCCGTCAGGCGCTTTGCGTTCATCATCTTCCTCTTCTAGGGCGGACGCCGGGCAACCCCTCGCCGGTGAGGGCCCGCCAGCCTCGGGGACCGCTCGCCACGACCTCGGTTCCGCCCGAATCAGGGGCCGACCTTGACTTCCAAGTGTGCCTGTAGCGTTCCGCCGGCCGCAGGCGTCGCGGTGAACTCCAGCTCCCACGTGCCGCCTGCCAACGTAGCGTCCGCGATGAAGTGCCCGGCGCTGAAGCGTCTGACGGGCAGCGTGTGGGGCGCCTGTCCCGGCCGGCTCGCGGTGATGGTGGCGAGGTGGGGGATGGGCAACTCGGCGCCGCTCGCGTCGGTGAACGTCGCGTGTACCTCGTTGAAGCCCGGCTTGCCGGGGTCGAGGTACGTCCCAAGCGTGACGCCGCCCGAGAGATCAATGTCATACAGCGTGGGCTGGCCGGGCGCCGCGATCGTCCGCACGGTCTCCGGCTGACTGCGCACGGTCACCGACAGCGGAACCTCGACCGAGCGCAGACCCTGGGCGACGAGCGCCGTGATGGTCCACGGGCCCTCGAGCGAGAGGTTCGTGCCGTCAGCCTGGTAGGTCCCGTCCGCGCGCAGGCCGAGGTCCAGTGTCGACGGCCCGATGTCAGGCCGGTCCGGCTTGGTGAACGTGAGCGTCACCTTGGACGCGTGCGTCGGGCGTCCGGTGTCGTAATCGGTCACGCGCGCGGTGAAGTGGTTCACGCCGGCCGTTCCGGGGATCGTCTCCAACCGCAGGCGCACCGATGTCGCAAAGTCGTGGCCGTCCGCGACAAGCGGCGTTGGTGGGACCGCGCCCTCCAACCCGGAGCGTGCGGGCGCGAGGCCGGTAAGATATGCGGTCACCGCGAGCACGATCACGCCAAGCGCGACCTCCGATGTTCCGATCCGCAGGAGGCCGCGCCGTGTGCGCGCGACCGCGGGGACGTGCCGGTAGTGATTGACGGCGCCCAGGGCGGCGAGCCCCAGCAGCAATGCCGCCTTGAGATCCACGACCTCGCCGTATGGCGTCGACAGGAAGCCCTGCCATGAGTGCACCTCATAGACTGCGCGGGAGACGCCCGTCGCGACGACCACGGCCAGCGCGATCGACGCGCCCGCCGAGAACCGCCGGGCGGCCCGGCCTGCCTCCTCGTCGGACACGCCGGGGAGCGCGACGAGCAGCGCGGCGAGGCCGCAGATCCATCCGCCCACCGCCGCGAAGTGGAGCCACTGCGCGGCGACATTCGGCCACCACCAGGGGGGCGCGGCATCCGCTGCGGCATGCCCGGCCAGTACGTGCGCGAGCATCGCCGCCGCCGCCGCCCCACCGGCGATCCACAGCACCGGGCGTCCCGGTGCGCGTGTACGCCCGGCGGCCGCGACCGCCACGCCGGCGACGGCGATCGGCGCGGCTCGCCACCAGAGGGCACGACCGAGGTCGGTCGTGAGGAGCTGGCCGATTCCCACGCCCGCGTCGGACGCCTGAGACCATCCAAGACCGATCACGCCGGCCGCGCACAGGCCCCACGCTCCCCACAGGAACCACGGCCGGGCGGGCGGCACTCGGAACGCGACGGTCCAGACCCACGCCGCGCCGAGCAGCGCGCCGAGTCCCAGATAGAGACCCCACCGGCTGGCGACGTAGCCGACTGACGGCGGCGGGGTCGTGGGGCCGCCCGATGGGGCCTGGGACGGAGATTGTCCGACACCGAAGGCGAAGGCCCCGCCGGTGACGTGTCCGTCCACGGCGGAGACCGTCCGCCAGGTCACCGTGTATACACCCTGCGGGAGCGGTCCAAGCGGGATCACCAACTCCGCCGCATGGCCGGGTACTGCGCGTGCGGGACTGCGCTCGACGCGCCGCCCCGTGCTATCGAGGACGTGCACGATCGACAGCGTCGGTTCCGGCTGCTCGGTGAACGCCAGCGTCACCGCGGTGGGCGCGTGCTGGAGCACCGCTCCGCCCGCGGGGTCCGACTGGCGCAGCAACGCATGCGCCAAGACGGAGGATGCGAGCAACAGCATCCCCCCAAGGGCGAGGGCGGAGCGGGCGATCCAGCGCATGCTACCGCGTCGTGCGCCTGCGGGCGGCCCCAACGCCGATGACGATGCCGACGAGGCCGGCGACCACCCCGCCGATCCCCAACGAGCGTGCCTGCGCTGCTGACGCCGCTGCGTCGCGCGCCGCCGCGGCGCTGGCGTCCACGCGCGAGCCGAGCCGTTCCACGAGCCCTGCGATCTCCGAGGTGGACGGCTCCTTCGCCGGGAACTCGACTCCGGTCGCGTCCTCCACGGGGTCGAACGTGGTCGGGGACGTGGTAAACGACTGGTCGATGTGTTGTTTGCCGACGGCCCCGACGAAATGGAACGTGTAGTTCCCCGGGCGCGTTGGGATGATCGAGGCGCGAAATTCCCCTCGGGTCCCGAGGCCAGTGTCCGGATCGAAGCTCGGGTCCAAGGGGAGCATGCCCGTCTTCTGGTTGCCGAAGATCACCTGGACTTTCAATCCGTCGCCCACGTCGAGAACAGGTTTGTTGGTGGCGTCCGCGAGGAAGAGTTGAACGGCGTTCCGATAGCCGACGTAGGTGGGTTCATCGACCCACCCGACCGTCATGTGCACCGAGCCGACGGCCCGCTGTTCATGGGCCGACGCCGCGCTGAGCCATCCGGACAACCCGACCGCCGTCGCGACCGCGACCGTGGCGACCGCCAACCTCCATCCAGCTAGTCTCATGAGATCCCTCCTCCATCAATCAGGAATGACGGCCGCACAAGCGGCCGAAGTAGATGCCGCCGACAGCGCCTCCGGGCCGCCCCGCGCACCGGGAGCTTCGGCGAGCACACCCCCGCGCACAGATGACCGGCGGCACTAAAGCGATGCCCGAACTCGCGCTCGCTGCACAGAGCGCTGGCCCGCGGAGTCCTGAGAAAGGCGCTGGGGCTGGTCGGGTATTTAGACGGAACGCGGAGGGGGTTCCGCCGCGCTGCGGGCGACTTGGGGCGTGCCATCGAGCCGTGTTGCCGATAGTCCCGCGCCACGGTGAGGCGGCCACAGGCGAATCGCGGCATATGCGGTGACGTGCAAGGCGCCGCCGCTGCTCCACAACGCAGCGCCACCGTCACGCGGCAGCACGGAAAACACACGGATGGTTCCACCGCGAGGGGCGCGCGCCGGCGCGAGCTCGCCGAAAATGGGCGTGGTGTCGCTGCCGGCTTCCTCCTGGAGGTGCGCGGCCAGGACGCGCGCCCGCTCCGCCAGCGTCCCGCCGATCACGATGTGCGCGTGATAGGGGCTGCGCTCGCTTCCGGCGGAGGCGAGCAGACCGGCCAGGAAGACACCCAGCGCGGCGAGATGAACGACGCTGCGGGTTCGCACGTCCCCAATACTGACAGGCGCAGTGATGCGGTGTCAAGGCGGCGTACCGGTCGTCCGACGGTGAACCGGGAGATCCTCTTCAATCGCCCGCTTGACCTCGGAACCGCCCCGCCGCTGTGACGTCAGCCGAGAACGAACGTGCACGCAAGGTGGGCTAGTTGGTGGGAGGTGGTGGTGACTCCCCCAATCCCACCTCGCGGCTAATCGATTGCGCGTGCTCGCGGAGACGCCGGATTTCGCCGACCGTGGCTTGGAGGCGTGCGAAGAGAGACTTGTTGCCCTCGATGCCCGCGTGGATGAGCCACGCCGCCGCGTCGCTCCGCGTGGCACGAACGCCTGCCTCAATGAGCGTGTCGATCGCTTCGAGGTCGGGATCGCCGACGCGGCACATCACCACATTGTTCCGGTTCTCTTCTCCCGCCAGCAGCGACAGCGCTGCTCTCCGTCTCTTGGGCCTCCCACCCTGGTACGGCTCGAATTCTCCAAGCTCTTGCGGGATCAAGTCTTGGACCGGCTTCATCTGGAGGCCAAAGTGTTGCAAGAGCTCGGGGAGCGGGGCGTCACTCACGTGAAACATCGCGAGCAGCAGGTGCTCGGTGCCTATGTAATTGTGTCCGAGTCGGCGGGCCTCATCCAGCGCCAGTTTCAGCACGGTCTTACTTTCGGGAGCGAACCCGATTTCCCCGCGTACCGGCCGATCCGTGGGGTCGGCAAGCGATTCGATCCGCGTTCGGACCGCATCGAACGTGACTCCGAAGTGCGACAGGACCCTCCCGGCCACTCTCTGCGGCTCGCTCGCCAGTCCGAGCAGAATATGTTGCGGTCGGACGGACTGCGAGCCGAGACGCCTCGCTGCCTCTTGCGCCGCCGTGATCGCGTGTCTGGCGCCTTGCGTGAATCGTTCGAACATCACGATCCCCTCCCGCGTGCAGTTACGTGTAAATGAATTACACTGAATTACACACTCCATCATGCCAGAACTGCCAAAGGTCAACAAGCGTTAAGCCCCTGGTTGCGCGGGGATCGCGTCGGACGAACCTGTAGGGCGTTGCTCACGTGAACAGAAGTGACGAAGCTGGTGACGGCTCAGGGGTAGACCCTTGGCCCGCGAGATTCCAACGGACCTTCTGTGCGAGGGTCAACCCGGGGGCACGTCTGCGCGACCGGAATCGTTCCAGACGGGTTCAGGTGTCTGGCAGCATTCCGCCCGCAGCGAAATGGGAGGATAATAGGTAAAGAGTGGAAGGGAGCGATCGTGATGCCATGGAGGGGATAGGGCACCGGCGCGCAGCAGGGCGGCGCCGCTGGTTGGCGTGGTTCGTGGTGTTGGTCGCGCTCGGTGGCTCGTGGCCCGCGGCGGTTGCCTCGCCGTCGACGCACCCGCGTGTGGCGCTCGTGTTCGAGCACGCCGGGGCGAGTCTGAGCGACCTGGCGCCGATCTACGCGATGCACCAGCCGTTCGGCCTCGGTATCTTCCCGCACATGCGCTTTTCCGCCCAGATCGCGCGCGAGGCGCGTTCCCACGGCCTCACCCCGATCCTGCACCTGCCGATCGAACCGATCCACCCCGCGGACCTCGGGCCGGTGACGGGCGTCGTGTGGGTCCGCATGACGGATGCTGAGATCCGCGGGGTCGTTGCGGGCGATCTCGACAGCGTGCCCGGCGTGGTCGGGGTGAGTAATCATGCGGGGTCGCGGGGTACTGCGGACGTAAGGGTAATGACCGACGTGCTCGGCGTGGTTGGGGCGCGTCACCTGTGGTTCGAGGAGAACCGCACCAACGCGGCGTCGGTGGCCACCGACGTGGCGAGGCAGCTCGGGGTCCGGACCGTCCTCATTACGACGTATCTGGACGATCCTCCCGTGGACATCCCCGGCAAGGTCCGGGCGCTCATCGGCACCGCCCAGCGGCAGGGATGGGCGGTGGCGGCCGCGCATATCACCACGGGGGCGCCGTTGGTGGTTGCGCGGCTGCTCCCGGAGTTTCGTGCGGCCGGCATCGAATTCGTACCCGTCACAACGTACCTGACAGGAGGCGTGCACTGATGTCGCAGCACTCGTCGTCGCAGCGGACCCTTGATCGGCCATTCCGTGTGAGCCGCCGCTCGTTCCTGCGGCGCGCGCTTGCCGCGGGCGTTGTCGCTGCCGGCGCGTCGGGCTGGGACGCCGCGGCCGCAACGGGGACACCGACCTCCGGCGCATCGCGCACTCCGGGCGGGACGGCGGATGCCGGCGGGACCAGGCCGGTCGCCCTGATCGCGAACAGCATGAGCAACACGCTGACCGTGGTCGACGCACGCACTTTCGCGCCGATCGCGACGATGCCGGTCGGCCGTGAACCGCACAAGTTCCACCTCAGCCTGAGCGGGCGCACCGTCTATTCCTGCAACACGACGAGCAACGAGCTGATCGAGATTGAGCTCGCCACGCTGCGCCCGCTGCGGCACATTCCGGTCCTCGATCCGTACAATATCACATTCACCAAGGATGGCCGCCATCTGTTCAAGCTGGCGTACCGCTACACGTTCGTCGAGGTGCACGACGCGAAGACGTTCCGCCGCGTGCGCCGTCTCGAGACCGGCGAGTCGCCAAGCCACTTCGCGCTCTCCCCGGACGGCCGCTGGTTCGTCAACTCGAACCAGCGTGCGAACACGGTCTCGGTGATCGACGCGCAGACGTTCCAGGTGGCCCGCCTGCTCCAGGTCGATCCATTTCCGGCCGGGATCGCGATCTCGCACGACGGCCGGTATATGTTCGTCGCGAGCGGCGACGCCGGCACGATCAGCGCCTTCGAAACCGACGGATGGCGGTTCGCGGGCCGGGTCCATAGCGGTCGGGACGCGCACGAGATGATGGTGACCGGCGATGGCCGGTACATCTTCGTCACCAACCGCGGTGAAAATACGACGAGCGTATTCGAGGTCGCCTCCCGGCGCGTGATCGAGAAGTTTCACGTGCCGGGGGGACCGGACATGCCCATGCTCACGGCCGACGGGCGCCATCTCTGGGTGTCCGGCCGCTACGGCGATATCGCCACGGTCGTCGATGCACACACGCTGCGGATCCTCGGGACATTCCGCACGCAGCACTCTCCTCACGGGGTGTTCATCGGCACGACCCAGGCCTAGCGACGCAGCCCAGGACATCATCCATCGGCAGCGAATCGGCGGCATAGTTCACGACCCCAGGCGTCGAGTCGACATGCCGGAGGCGTACCCGATGCGGGGGACCCACGCGGCGCTCGACCGCGCGATCGACGGACACCTCTCCCTGGTGGAGGCGATCGCCGCGATCCCGGCACCGAGTTTCGGGGAGGCCGAACGCGGGGCGTATATCGCCGACCGGTTCAGGGAGGCGGGTCTCCTCGACGTGGCAATCGACGAGGCGGGAAACGTGAGGGGCCTGTTCGCCGGCGGCGGGCCCGCGCCGCGGGTCGTGCTCGCCGCCCACATGGACACGGTGTATCCCACGGAGGCTCATCAACCGCCCCGCCGCGAAGGCGCACGCCTCACGGGATCGAGCGTGCGCGACAATGCCGCAGCCGTCGCCGCGTTGGTCACGCTTGCCCGTGCGATGCGCGACGTGGGCGCGTCCGTGCCGTGCGCGCTCGAGTTCGCCTCCACGACCGGGGAAGAAGGGCTCGGCGATCTGCGGGGGATTCGCCACCGGCTGCGACCCGAGGAGGTCCGCCCGGAGGCGGTGCTGATCGGCGATGGGCGGATGGGACAGATCGTCCACCAGGGGATCGCGGTGCGGCGGTTTGCCGTGCGGTTCGAGACTGACGGGGGCCACAGCTGGGGCGATTATGGCGCGCCGAGCGCGATCCATCACCTCGCGCCGGTGATCCACGCGCTCGCCCGGACCCCGCTGCCGGTCGATCCCAAGACGACACTGAACGTCGGCGTGATCCACGGTGGGACGTCGGTAAACGCGATCGCCTCCACCGCCGAGATTCAGGTGGATTTTCGGTCGGTCGAGGCCGCGCGCGTGGACGAGTTGACCGCGCTCCTTCGGCGCCTCGTCGAGGCCGAAGTGGCCGCCGGCGTGCGGACGACGACCAAGGTGATCGGCGACCGGCCGGGCGGGCGCATCTCGGCCGATCACCCGCTCGTGGCCGGCATTCTGGATGTGCACCGCGCCCACGGTCTCACCCCGCAACTGTCTGCGTCGAGCACCGATGCGAACATCCCGCTCTCGCTCGGCATCGCGGCCGTTTCGATGGGGGTGTCCGGCGGCGGCCAGGTGCACTCGCCCCGCGAATGGCTCGACACCACCTCGCTCCTTCCCGGCCTGCATCTCCTCGCCGACGCGGTGGCGAAGACCGTGGAGGTCGCCGCGGCAGGCCCAGCGGCGGCACGCCGGGGCGGCGCGTCCGGTCACCCTTGAGCGCTGTGGCCGTCGCCGAACGGGCGTTGGAGGGCGAGTGCGATCTCACCAAAGAGGATCGCGAGGTCTGTGTGCCCGATCCCCACGGCAGGAGAAACTCCCCGACCGCCAGAACTACGGCGGCGCATCGGAAAACATCAAGGAGGTCGTTATGACCACGCGTCGTGCCACCGCCCTCGCCCTCGTGACCGCGGTTGTGATCGCGCTCGTCGCGGCCGGCGCCGGCGTCGCCCCCGCGCAAACGAAGCTCGTGATGGCGTTCGTGCCGTCCGGCGAGGCGGCCACCGTGCTCACCTCGGGCAACCGCATCGCGAGCCTGCTGGGAACGGCGACAGGATACCAGTTCGAGTCGTTCGTGGCGACGAGCTACGCTGGCGTCATCGAGGCGATGGGTGCCGGACGCGCGGACATCGGCTGGTTGAGCACCTTCGCCTACGTCATCGCCCACCAGAAGTACGGGGTGGAGGTGCGCCTCGTGACGGTGCGGTTCGGCGAGCCGTACTATAACGCCGAGATCATCACCCAGGCGAGTTCCGGCATCAACTCGTTGGCCGACCTGAAGGGCAAGCGCTTCGCGTTCGTGGATCCTGCCAGCACGTCGGGCTACCTGTTCCCGCTGGCAGGACTCAAGAAGGCCGGCTACGATCCGTCGAAGTTCTTTGGACAGACCGTGTTCGCCGGTTCCCACAACAACGTCGTGCTGGCCGTCTACCAGGGGCGCGTCGACGCGGGTGCCGTGTTCGACGACGCGCGCGGTACCGTGCAGAAAGACTACCCGGACGTGATGCAGAAGATCAAGGTTATCTGGAAGTCCGACCCGATTCCGAACGACACCGTGAGCTTCCGCAAGACATTGCCGGCCGACGTCAAGGACCGTGTGACCACCGCGCTGCTGCGGTTCTCCCAGACGCCGGCCGGGTTGGACGCGCTCAAGTCCCTGTATGAGATTGAGGCGCTGGCCGACTACCAGTTGCTCACGTCGAAGTACCACGTCAAGACGCCGAACCTGGACGCGTTCTACAACCCCGTCCGGGATGTGGCGACGTATGCGGGCGTGAACTTGGAGGAGCTGATCAAACCACACTAGCCCGTGGTCGAGGACGGTCGCCGGTGCGATCCGATAAGACCGTGACGGATCTCTCCGGCGCGCTGCGTGAACGCCCGCGGTCGGCGGCGCGGCGGTCGTGCTCGCCCCGCCGGCAGACGGGGATTCGGGAATACACCCGCTCCCTGCCGCAGGTGCGCACGAAGATAGGCGTCGTCCGATGAGCGACCCGCTCCTGCGGATCGAGCACCTGACAAAGGTGTACCCGGACGGCACGCGCGCGCTCGACGACGTGTCGTTCCAGGTCGCCCGCGGCGAGTTTCTCGTGATCATCGGGCTCTCCGGTTCCGGCAAGTCCACGCTCCTCCGCTGTATCAACCGGCTGATTGAGCCCACGTCCGGCGCGATCGTGTTCCACGGCCGGGACGTCGCCGCCGCATCACGGGACGACCTTCGGGAGATTCGGCGGCAGATCGGGATGGTGTTTCAGCAGTTCAACTTGGTCCGGCGCGCGTCGGTGCTCACCAACGTGCTCACCGGCCGGCTGGGGTACGTCCCATCCACGTGGGCGCTGGCGAATTACTTCCCGGCGGCGCTCGTCGACCGGGCGTTGGCGAACATCGAGCGGGTCGGTATTCCGCAGAAGGCATATGCTCGCGCGGACACACTCTCCGGCGGACAGCAGCAGCGAGTGGGGATCGCCCGCGCGCTCATGCAGGAACCGACACTCATCCTCGCCGACGAACCGGTCGCCAGCCTCGATCCGGCAATGTCGCACTCGGTCCTGCGCTACATCGAGGAGCTCAACCGGAAGGACGGCATCACCGTGATCTGCAGCCTGCACTTTCTCAGTCTCGCGCGGCGGTACGGCACCCGGATCCTGGCGTTGAAGGCCGGCCGCATCGTGTTCGACGGACTTCCGTCGGAGATCGACGACGCGCGCTTCAAGGCGATCTACGGCGAGGACGCCGTGGCCGTGGAGATCACCTGATGCCCGCCGTGGGACAGGCTGGCGGCGCCCCGGACGCCTCCGCCGCGCGAAGCGATCCCACGCCTCGGCGCCCCGGCACCGGGTTCCGGTCGTGGCGCTTCTATCTAATGGCCGCCGCCGTGCTGACGATGTACGTGTACGGCTGGCAGGTCACCCAGATCCACCTCTCCGAGTTGTGGCGCGGCGCGCCGCTCATCGCCCCGTTCGCGCGGGCGCTCGCCTCGCCGGATGTGGTGGTTCGCGACAACCCCGTCGAGCGCGTGGCGGTAGCGTTTTACTACGGTGGTGAGACGCCCCCGGTGTCCGCCGCCGCGGCGGGTCCAACGCTCCGTCTCTCCCGATACACGGGCGCGATCGGCGACCGTGTGATCGCGACCGGCCGAGGATTTGCACCGGGTCGCCGGGGCGTGCTGTGGTGGGAGAATCAGATCGGCCAGCGCCAGCAGCTCGGACCGATCGCGACCGATGCGCAGGGCCGGTTTACGACGACGTTCACGGCGCCCGAGGTCCAGGGGACCCACAACCTCGTGTCGGCGGAAATCGTGGCGGGCGTGGGGCCGATCCGCCCGAGCCCGACGTTCTACGTCGTGCTCGGGCGGATGGTGGAGACGGTGTTTCTCGCCCTGATGGGCACGACGATGGGCGTCATCTTCGCAGTCCCGTTCTCGTTCCTCGGGGCCAAGAACCTGATCGTCCACTTCCCCGGCGGGAAGATCGTCTACGGCCTCACGCGGACGTTCTTCAACATCATGCGATCGATCGAGGCGCTCGTGCTCGCCATCATCTTCACGGTGTGGGTCGGGCTCGGTCCCTTCGCCGGGGTGCTTGCGCTCGGCGTGCACAGCATCGCCTCATTGGGGAAACTCTATTCGGAGGCGATCGAGAGCATCGACGCGGGGCCGATTGAGGCGATCATGGCGACGGGTGCCGACACGCTCCAGGTGGTCCGCTATGGCGTGGTGCCGCAGGTGGTGCCGCAGTTCATCGCGTTCACGATCTACCGCTGGGACATCAACGTCCGCTTCAGCACCGTGATCGGGTTCGTCGGCGGGGGCGGCATCGGCTTCGTGCTGCAGCAGTACATCAATCTGTTGCAGTGGCGGCAGGCGGCGACGGCGCTGTGGATGATCGCGATCGTGGTGGCCGTACTGGACTACGCGAGCGCAGTGGTGCGCGAGCGCGTGACATGACGTCCGCGGAGCTGGGTCCGCGAACCCGGGTGGGGGACGGGACCCCGCGGTCCGCCGTCGTGCCGTTGATGCCGGCGCGCGTGGTAGAGGACACGGGCCGGGCGCGCGCGGCGTTCACGACCCGCGCGGGCGGCGCCAGCGAGGGTGCGTTCGCCAGCCTCAATCTTTCCTTTACCGTTGGCGACGACGCGCGCGCGGTGTCGGAGAACCGGCGCCGTTTCGCGGCTGCGTGGGGCGTGGCGCCCGCCGACCTCGTCGAGGCCGCGCAGGTCCACGGCAACCGGATCGCCGCGGTGGATGCCCGCGCCGCGGGCACGACGGTCCCCGCGTCCGACGGGCTTGTGACCGACACCCCTGGCATCTGGCTCGCCGTGTACGCCGCCGACTGCGTGCCGGTGCTGGTTGTCGACCCCGACCGTCCGGCGGTGGGCGTGCTGCACGCGGGGTGGCGGGGCACCGCCGCCGGCATCGCGCCCGCGCTGCTGCAGACGATGACCGAACGCTTCCGCACCCGACCCGACCGGGTGCGGGCCGCGCTGGGTCCGGCGATTGGCGGCTGTTGCTACGAGGTGGACGGACCGGTCGCGCGGGCGATGGCGCATGCGTCGTGGTGGCCGACCGCGGCGCGCCGCAGCGGCGCGGAGCGGTGGCACCTCGATCTGCGCGAGGCGCTCCGCCGTCAGTTCGTGGCGGCGGGGGTGCCGGAGGCATCGATCGAGATGCGCCCGGAGTGCACGAGGTGCCGTGCGGATCTGTTCTTTTCGTACCGTCGGGATGGCGTGACCGGGCGCCTGGCGGGGTGCATTCGGTTGGTCGAGTGAGCTGAGAGGGAAAGATGCGGCGCCGTCGAATACGACGCGCGCCAGGGGCGGTCCATGACTGATATCGCCACGAATGTGGCCGGCGTGCGGGCCAGGATCGCGGACGCGGCGGAGCGCGCCGGCAGGCGGCCGGATGACGTGCTGCTCGTGGCGGTGACGAAGACGGTCGACGTCGTCCGGATTCGCGAAGCCGTCGGCTGCGGCCTGAGGGTGTTTGGCGAGAACCGAGTGCAGGAAGCGCGCGACAAAGTGCCCCTGGTGCCGGGCGTGGCGTGGCACCTCATTGGCAGCTTGCAGCGCAACAAGGTGAAAGAAGCGCTGCGGCTGTTCACGATGATTCACTCGGTGGATTCACGGGCGCTGGCGGAGGAGATCAGCCGGCGTGCGAAGGCCGGTGCGAACCCGATCGGCGTGTTGATCGAGGTGAACATCGCGGGAGAGACGGCGAAGCACGGCGTCGAGCCCGGCGAAGCCGAGGAGCTGGCGCTCGGGATCGCGGGGTTGCCAGGGGTGCGGCTGCGCGGATTCATGGGGATGGCGCCGCTTGTCGACCGGGCGGAGGAGGCGCGGCCATACTTCCGTCGGCTCCGGGAGTTGCGCGACCGGATCCGGGACGCGCATCCGGACGCCGGAGTGACCGAGTTGTCGATGGGTATGACGAATGACTTTGAGGTGGCCGTAGAAGAAGGCGCGACGATGGTCCGGGTGGGACGGGCGCTCTTCGCCTAGACGACGCAGCAGCAGACGATGCACGAGACGCAGTCAGAGACGCAGCAGCGATGGGAGGCAGTGCGATGGGCCGGATCATGCAGCGGATGTGGAGCTTCTTGGGTTTCACCGACGACGAGGACGGGGGGCCGCCCCAGAGCGATGCGCCGGGGCACCGCGCGCCGATCTTCAGCCTGCACACGCAACGGCAGATGGAGATCATCGTGCTGGAACCGAGGGCGTACGACGAGGCGCAGAGCGCTGCGGATTACCTGAAAACGCAGCGGCCGATCGTGATCAATCTGCGCGACACGCAGAAGGACTTGGGCCGGCGCGTCGTGGATTTTCTGAGCGGCGTCGCCTACGCGCTCGACGGGCACATGCACCGGGTCGGCGACGAGATCTTTCTGTTTACACCGCATCACGTCACGATCACGGCGGACGTCCTGCGCGAGGAGACGGCGCCTGGACCACTGTTCAGCGTAGAGTAGCCCGCCCCGGGCGCCGCACCGCCGGGGCGATGGGAACTCGGGGCCGGCCGTCGAGGAGTCGGCGAGGGTTGACGCCTGACGGTATACTGGTGAAGGCATAGCGTTGTCCCCCAGAGTTCCCGGGC
>DATGJN010000110.1 GCA_035295165.1 bacterium | reverse complement strand
GCCCTGCGGGAGGCGGCGGTTCGGGACGAGGCGCCGCGTGCCCCGGTCGTGCGCCGGGTCTCGCTGCGACAAGTGCAGGAGGCCGGGCGCGCCGAGCCGGGCACCACGGGGCACGCCGCGCTCGGCGGCGCACACTCCGATAGGTCTGAACAGGCGTGAAACGGAGGGATCGTCGTGAAGGTCCATGAGCTGGCCAGAGAGCTGGGGCTGACCAGCAGAGAGCTAATTGAGCGGCTGGAGGCCATGAAGGTTCCGGTCCGCAACCACATGAGCGTGCTCGAGGACGATACCGTCGCCCGGCTGCGCAAGGGCGGCGTGTCCTCGGATGCCCCGTCACCGGCCGGCTCACCTGTTTCCGCCGCGGCGCCTGAGGTGCCACGGGGTCCGGCGAAGCCCGTCGACGAAGAGAAGATCAAGCAGAGCGCGTTTCTCCAGCAGAAGTATGGCTCGGAGATCAAGGGCGTTCGCGTGATCCGGGCGCAGCGCGTCGAGACCCCACCGCCTCCGCCGGAGGCGCCGGAACTGCCCGCGGACGCCGCGATCGCAAAACCGGCCGCCAAGGCGCCGACGCGCCCCGACGACCGGCCCGTCACGCGGAAGCCCGACGTGAAGAAACCGGTCGCCGCCGAGGGGCGTCTTCCGGCCAAGGATCGGGCGGCCGCGCACGCGCCGGCTCCCGCGCAGGCCGCAGCCCCATCGCCGGCGGGGCCGGTGAAGGACAAGCCGACCGTGCGGTTCGCGGACGTCCGCAAAGCCCCGCGCTACGCCTCCGGGACGGCGGAAGCCGCTCCGCGGCCGGCGCAGGAGGCTCCGGCGCCGCTGCCGCCGGCTGAGACGGCGAAGCCTGTCGAACCCCCGAAGCCGGTTGAGGCGCCTCGTCCACAGCCGGCGCCGGTGCCGACGCCGCAGCCCTCGGCCCCGGCTCCAGTGCGATACCTGGAGCTGGACGGACCGATTCAGGTCGGCGAGTTGGCCGCCCGAATGGGCGTGAGCGTCAATGAGCTCGTGAAGCGGCTCGTCGAGGCGGGCGTGATGGCCGGCGTGAACCACATGATCCCACTCGAGGTCGCCGGCAAGGTCGTGGCGGCGTTCAACTTTGCCGTCAAGGCGCCTGAGGTCGTGCAGGTCCAGGAAGTGGCGGCGACGCTCGAGGTGCCGGAGGCCTCTCCGCAGGAGAAGGGCCGCGATCCGCGTCCGCCGGTCGTGACCGTGATGGGGCACGTCGATCACGGCAAGACGAGCCTGCTCGACGCGATCCGCAAGACCTCGGTCGCCGCGCAGGAGTTCGGCGGCATCACGCAGCACATCGGCGCCTACACCGTCCAGGTGAACGGGAAGCAGATCACGTTCCTTGACACGCCCGGTCACGAGGCGTTCACTGCGCTCCGCGCGCGGGGCGCGCAGGTGACCGACATTGCGGTGCTCGTGGTCGCCGCCGACGACGGCGTGATGCCGCAGACCATCGAGGCGATCAACCACGCGAAGGCGGCCCGGGTGCCGATCATCGTGGCGATCAACAAGATCGATCTGCCCCAGGCCAACCCGGACCGCGTGAAACAGGGGCTGTCCGACCTCGGCCTCGTGCCCGAGGACTGGGGCGGCGACACGATCACGGTCCCGGTGTCGGCGCGCCAGAGCACGGGCATCGACACCCTGCTCGAGATGATCCTGCTCGTGGCGGAACTGCGCGACTTCCGGGCGACCCCGGACCGGCCGGCGCGGGGCACCGTGATCGAAGCGCGGTTGGACAAGGGGCGCGGGCCGGTGGCCACGGTGCTCGTGCAGGACGGTACGCTGCACAGCGGCCACGCGGTCGTGGTCGGCGAGACGTACGGGCGCCTCCGGGCGATGACCGACGCCGCCGGCGCCCGCCGGACCGAAGCCGGGCCGAGCGTGCCGGTCGAGATCACCGGGTTGAGCGAGGTGCCGGCGGCGGGCGACCTCCTCGAGGTCGTCACGAACGAGCGGATCGCGAAAGCCGTGGCCGAGGAGCGCCGCGAACGGCGCCGGGCGACGGAGCAGGTGCGCATCCGGCAGTTGAGCGTGGAGGAGATCTCCAAGGAGACCGGCACCGCCACCGAGCGGAAAGAGCTGCGGCTGATCATCAAAGGCGACGTGCAAGGGTCTGTGGAGGCGCTCGTCGGGGCGCTGGAGCGCGTGACCACGCGCGAGGTCGTGATCACGATCCTCCACGCCGCGGTCGGGAACGTCACCGAGTCCGACGTCATGCTGGCCGCGGCCAGTCACGCGACGGTGATCGGCTTCAACGTGCGTCCGGAACCCGCGGTGCGGCGCCTCGCCGAGACCGAAGGGGCCGACGTCCGTCTGTACCGGGTGATCTACGAGGTGCTCGACGACGTGAAGAAGCTTGCGAGCGGCCTGATCACGCCGGAGGAGGTCGAGGTGGTGATCGGGCGCGCCGAGGTGCGACGCGTGTTCTCGATCAGCCGCGTCGGTGTGATCGCGGGATCGTACGTCACGTCCGGACGGATCACCCGCGGCGCCAAAGCGCGCGTCATCCGCGACGGCGTCGTGGTGCACGAGGGTGTGATCGGCTCCCTGCGGCGGTTCAAGGAAGACGTGCGTGAGGTCGCCGCCGACTTCGAGTGCGGCATCGGCCTCGAGCGGTTCGCCGACATCAAGGAAAAGGACGTCATCGAAGTGTTCGCCATGGAGGCGAAACCCGCCTGACCTGGTCCCCCCCAAAAAGGGGCTGGCGCTGATGGTCGTCGGCGTGCTGCATGTCGAGTGCAGCCTTCCCGGGACGCAGAGCATCAAGGACAAGCGACGGATTGTGCGTTCGCTGCTGGACCGCCTGCACCACCGGTTTCACGTCGCGGCGGCGGAGGTTGCCCACCAGGACTCGTGGCGTCGCGCGGGGATCGCGGTGGCGTACATCAGCACGGATACCAGGCACGCGGACGAGGTGCTGGCCCATGTCGCCGGCGTAATCGAGCGGCACGGTGAGTTGGTGCTTCTGGATTACCACGTCGAGATGCGGTGAGATCCGATGACGTCATCTTCGCGGATCGCCCGGTTGCGGGAGCTCTTCAAGGTGGAGACAAGCATCATCCTACAGCGGCAGATGAAGGACCCCAGGATCGGGTTCGTATCGGTCACAGACGTCGAGTTGAGCGCGGACCTGCGCCATGCGAAGATCTTTGTCAGCGTGCTCGGGGACGCCGAGGCAAAGACGCGTACAATGGCCGGCCTCGCAAGCGCGCAGGGGTTCATGCGGACCGAGCTCGCGCGGCGCATCCGCCTGCGCCACTTCCCGCAGGTGCACTTTCGCATGGACGAGTCGATCGAGCGCGGTGCCCGCGTGGAGCGGCTGCTCCGGCAGGTGACCGCCCCGAAGGACCCGGAGACGCCGTGACGCCGGCCGAACGCATCGCCGAGGCGCTTCTGGGCCGACGGCACGTCCTGTTGCTGAACCACGTCTCGCCGGACGGCGACTGCCTCGGGTCGACGCTCGCGCTCGCCCGCACGCTGTGGGGACGCGGGCAGGAGGCGACGGTCGGCAGCGCCGACGGCGTGCCCGGGACCTACCGGTTTCTCCCGGGGATCGACCGCATCCGGCAGGAGCTGCCGGACGACGCGACCTACGATGCGGTCGTGTTTATGGAGTGCAGCACGCCCGATCGCGCAGGCGCGCTGGCGGCCAGGGCCGCCGGTATCCCGCTATGGGTGAACATCGACCACCACCTCAGCAACGCCGGATACGGCAATATCATCTACTACGACGCCACGGCCGCGGCGGTCGCCGAGCTCGTGCACCCGATCGTCCAGGCGCTCGCGGCGCCCCCTGACTTGGGCACGGCGACCTGCCTGCTCACGGCACTCGTGACCGATACCGGAAGTTTCCGCTACGCGGCCGTGACCGCGCGGACGCTCACGATCGCCGCGGATCTCGTCGCCCAGGGGGCCAGCCCCGCCGAGGTGTACGCTCAAGTGTACGAGAACCGGCCGGCGACCACGCTGCGCCTGCTCGGGATGGCGCTCAGCCGGCTCCAGGTGTCGGCGGACGGGCGCGTGGCGTGGACGGTGGTGACCCAGCAGATGCTGCAAGAGTCCGGCGCGACGATGGAGGAGTCCGAAGGCATCGTCGGGACGCTGCGGGAGATGGCCGGCGTCGATGTTGCTGCGCTCTTCAAGGAAGAGGCGGACGGGGTTCGGGTCAGCCTGCGGGCGCGGGGCGCCGTCCGGGCGCACGTGGTCGCCGAGGCGCTCGGCGGGGGCGGACACGCCGCGGCCGCCGGTTTCACCGGCCGGGGTCCCCTCGACGACGTGATCCGGCAGACCCTCGAGGTCGTGCGCCGGGAACTCGGCGCCGCCGCGGCGAGCTAGGCACGGGCATCGATGGACGGCGTCCTCTGCGTGCTCAAGCCGCCCGGGATGACCTCCCACGACGTCGTCGACGTCGTGCGGCGGCTCGTCGGGCTTCGCCGCGTGGGGCACACCGGTACGCTCGACCCGGGCGCGGCCGGCGTGCTAGTGTGTTGTCTCGGCCGCGCGACCCGCCTCAGTGAATTTCTCACGGACGCGGACAAGGAGTACCGCGTGGAGCTGCGGCTCGGCATGAGCACCGACTCCGGAGACGCGTATGGGGCGCCGCTGCCGCCTCCGGATCTTGCCGCCGCGGCGCGGGCCGTGCCGCGGGCGGAGCTGGATGCCGTCCTGCGCCGGTTCACGGGAGAGATCCAGCAGGTGCCGCCGATGGTGTCGGCGATCCACCACGAGGGCACGCGCTTGTATCGGCTCGCGCGCAAGGGCGAGGTGGTGGACCGCGAGGCGCGCCAGGTCTCGATCTACCGCATCGACGTGCTTGACGCATCTCCGGACGGGCGCACCGTGCTGCTGCACGTGTCGTGCGGCAAGGGCACCTACATCCGGAAGCTGTGCGCCGACATCGGGGAGGCGCTCGGCGTCGGCGGCTACGCCCACTTCATGGTCCGGACCCGTGCGGGGCAGTTCGAGTTGGAAGACGCCGTGACACTCGACGAACTCGCGGCGCTGGCCGCGCGGGGGGCCCTCGCGGATGTCGTCCATCCGATGGACCGGGCCGTGTCGCACCTTCCCGCGGTCGATCTGCCGGACCGGAGCGTGTCGGACGTGCTTCACGGTCATCCCGTGCCGGTATGGAAGCTCGGCGATGTGCGGGTCTCGGAGGACAGCCCCGTGCGTCTGCGCAGCCGGCGAGGCGCGCTGATCGCACTGGCGCGGGTCGAGGAGGGGGTGCTCCGCCCGTTCAAGGTGCTCGGCGGACCGGAGGGAGGAGCGGTTGCGCACCGCGCGCGGCCTCGCTGAGGTTCCCGTCGATCTTGCGTCCCCGGTGCTCGCGCTCGGCACCTTCGACGGGATCCACCTCGGGCACCGCCAGGTGATCGGCGCCGCCGTCGCCCGCGCTCGGGCGATTGGGGGGACCGCGGTTGCCGTGACCTTCGATCCGCACCCGGTTGAGGTGCTGCGCCCCAGCAGCGACCCGGTGCTGCTGACGACGTTGGATGAGCGGCTGGCGTTGCTCGCGGAGGCCGGGGCGGACACGACCGTGGTGTTGCCGTTCAACCTCGAATTCTCCCGCATCTCCGCACAGGCGTGGCTCGACGAGATCCTCGCGGAGCGACTGCGGGCACGGGAGATCGTCGCTGGGTCGTCGTACACGTTCGGCTATCGCCGTGAGGGGACGGCGGCACGCCTCGCCGCGTGGGGGTCCGCCACGGGAGTAGCGGTCCATCTCGTCCCGGCGGTGTTGGTCAGTGGCGAGCCGGTGAGCAGCAGCCGTGTCCGGAGCGCGCTGCGGGAGGGCCTGGTGGACGAGGCCACCCGCCTGCTTGGCCGCTGGTACAGTCTGCGTGGTCCCGTGGTCAGGGGCGACGGGCGCGGGCGGACGATCGGGGTTCCCACCGCGAACCTGCTGCCGCCCGCGAGAAAGGTGTTGCCCGGGCTCGGTGTGTACGCCACGGTCGTCGATGCCGGAGGGCGCCGCTACGGCGGCGCGACAAACGTGGGCCGTCGGCCCACGTTCGGCGGCGGCGCGGTCGCCGTCGAGACGCATCTGCTGGGGTTTGACGGAGATCTGTGCGGACAGGAGATCACGCTGTCGTTCGTCCAGCAGATCCGAGAAGAGCGCACGTTTCCCGGGGGCGACGCGTTGGTGCGGCAGATTCGGGCCGACGTGGATCGCGTGCGGGAGTTGCTTGCCGCGGTGGGACCGGGTATAATACGATAGTGCTAGAGGGCAACTCGGGAGCGTGGGCGGCAGCGGTGCGCCGTGCGGATCTCCCGGCAACAAATCTGACCACCGTTGCGGTGGTCAATTTGTTTGGAACGCCCTCTCTGGATTGGTGACGATGCGGCGGCGGGCACGGGAGGCGGCGCTCGGGGTCCTGTTCCAGATGGATCTCGGGAAGCTGTCGCTCGAAGAGGCGCTCGCGTCGGCCCGTGGCCAGGAGTGGCCGCCCGACGACTGGAGCCTGATCGTGACCCTGGCCCGGGGCACCCGCGCGCACCTCACGGCGATCGATGCGCTGATCGCGCTTGTGGCCGAGCACTGGACGCTGGAGCGCATGGCGACGGTCGACCGAAACATTCTCCGCATGGCGATCTTCGAGCTCGAAACCTCCGGCACACCCGTCGGCGTCGTGATCAACGAGGCCGTCGAACTGGCGAAGCGGTACAGCACCGAGGAGTCCGGCCGCTTCGTGAACGGGTTGCTTGGCAAGGTTGTGCGGTCCGGTCTGCCCCCGCTGGTGGAACAGGCGGCCGACGTGTGAATCGGGAATTCCGGCGATGCATGTCCGCGCGTTCGTCTCGGGACGGGTACAGGGCGTGGGGTTTCGGTATTTCACGCAGCACGCAGCCCGGCGTCTCGGGCTCGATGGCTACGTCCGCAACCTGCCGGACGGTCGCGTGGAAGTATTCGCGGAGGGCGGTCGGCGCGCGCTGGAGTCCCTGGTGTCCACGTTGCGCCAAGGGCCCGCGGGTGCGTGGGTGCGCGACGTCCAAGCGGAGTGGACCGACGCGTCGGACGGCGCAAGCGTCGTCCCGGGCACGCGGGAGTTTTGTATCCGTTAGGTGAGAATGAAAGGAACGTCACGCCGCCCGGCCGATATTGAAACGTACCTCGCCGAGCACGGCCGGCTCGTCGAGGACGCGCTGGATCGGTGTCTCCCTTCGGCCGACACCTCCCCCGAAACCGTGCACCGAGCGATGCGCCACAGCGTGTTCGCCGGAGGCAAGCGACTGCGGCCCATTCTCGTCATCGCCGGCGCCGGCGTGGCCGGGGCGCCCCCCGATGACGTCATGCCGTCGGCGTGTGCGGTCGAGCTGATTCACACCTACTCCCTGATCCACGACGATCTCCCCGCGATGGACAACTCGCCGACCCGCCGCGGTCGGCCAACGTGCCACGTGCTGTTCGGGGAAGCGATGGCGGTGCTGGCGGGCGACGCGCTGCACGCGCTTGCGTTCGAGTTGCTCGTGCGCAACGCCGAGGTACCGGGGTGCGCGCCGGACCGCGTCCTCCGCGCGATCGGGGAGGTGACGCAGGGGATTGGGACCGCCGGGATGGTGGGCGGCCAGGTCCTGGATTTGCTCGCGGTCGGCGGGCCCCTCGACGAGGCCGCAGTGCGACGGATTCACCGGCTCAAAACCGGCTCGCTGATCCGCGCGTGCGTCCGGATCGGCGGCATCCTCGGCGGCGCCGACCAGGACACGCTGGATGTGTTGGACCGCTACGGGGAGCACGTGGGGCTCGCGTTCCAGATCGTCGACGACATCCTGGACGTCGTCGGGGAGCAGGTGAAGCTCGGCAAGGAGACCGGCAGCGACGCATCGCTCGCCAAGGTGACGTTCCCGTCGGTCTTCGGGTTGGAGCGGTCGCGGACGCTCGCCGAGGACGCAACCCGCCGCGCGGTCGACTCGCTCGCGCCCGTCGGCGCGCGGGGCGATCGCCTGCGGGATCTCGCGTTGTTCCTGTTGTCCCGGGAGCGATGAGCGCGCGCGCCGTGGCGGTGTCGGGAAGCCGGCTCGACCAGTGGCTCGTCGCGCACGGGCACGCGGCGAGCCGAGAAGAGGCGCAGGCCGTGATCATGGCCGGCGCGGTGACCGTGGATGGCCAGCGCGTGGACAAACCGGGGCGGCGCGTGGGAGCGGCGGCCCGCGTGGTCCTGCACGGACCGGGGCGCGAGTACGCGAGCCGTGGCGGGCTCAAGCTCGTCCACGCGTTGACGACGTTTGGGGTGGGCGTGGACGGACGAACGGCCGTGGATCTCGGGGCGAGCACCGGCGGATTCACCGACTGCCTGTTGCGGCACGGCGCCGCACACGTCTACGCGGTGGACGTCGGCCGCGGCCAGCTGGCGTGGCGCCTCAGGACCGATCCCCGCGTGACCGTCCTCGACGAGGTCAACGCCCGCTACCTCGAGCCCCACCAGGTCGGCGGTCCGTGCGATCTCGTGACCGTGGACCTGGCGTTCATCAGCCTGCGGCTCGTGTGGGGGGCGATCGCGCGGCTCCTCCGCCCCGGCGCCGACGTAATCGCGCTCGTGAAGCCCCAGTTCGAGGCCGGACGGGCGCAGGTCGGACGTGGAGGCGTCGTGCGCGATCCGGCGGTGCACGCATCCGTCTTGCGCGACGTACTCGAGGCCGCGCAGGGACACGGGCTCGTAGCCGTCGACGCGACGCCGTCGCCGGTGACCGGCCCGGCCGGCAACATCGAGTACCTGGTGCACCTGCGCGCCGCCCAGCCGTCGGCGCCGGTCGACATCGACGCGGTGGTGGCCGACGCCCACGCGCGGCTCGGCCGGCCGAGCTCGGCCGGCCGTCGTACGCCCGCAACACCGGCGGACCGGGGGCGGGGATGACGACGATCGGGCTCCTCGTCAATCCGCAGAAGCTCGCTGCCAACCGCGAGGTGGCCCGACTCGCGCGCGAGGCGGTGGCCGTGCTCGAAGCGCGGCGCGTCGCCGTCGTGGTGAACGAGGAGAGCGCCACCGGGCTGGAGTGCCCGGCGCTCGGCGTGCCCGAAGGCGAGCTCGCCGCCCGCGTGGACGTCCTCGTGGTGTTCGGCGGCGATGGGACGATTCTCAGCGCGGCGCGCCAGGCGGGGCCGCGCGGGATCCCGATCCTCGGCGTGAACCTCGGGGGGTTCGGCTTTCTCGCCGAGGTCAACGACGCGGATGTCGAGGAGGCGCTCCACCGGCTGCTCGCGGGCGACTACCACCTGGACGAGCGCATGATGCTGCGCGCGGAAGTGCTGCGCGCGGGGCACGCCGTCCACGAGGTGTTGGCGCTCAACGACATCGTGGTGACGAAGAGCGGATACGCGCGCGTGCTGCGCCTCAGGACGTTTGTGAACAACGAGCTCCTGGCGACGCATCTCGCCGATGGGCTGATCGTGGCGACGCCCACGGGGTCGACCGCCTACTCTCTCTCCGCGGGAGGCCCCATCGTCCACCCAGCGGTGGACGTGATGGTGCTCACGCCGATCTGCGCGCACACCCTCAACGCGCGCCCTGTCGTGATCTCCGCCAGCGACACCGTCGTCGTGCGCGTGGATCCCGTCGGCGCGCCGCCCCCTCCTGCGATGCTCACCGTGGATGGACAGAAGGGGTTTCCGCTCGAGGCCGACGACGAGGTCCGCGCCGCGCGGTCGCCGCACCGGACGCGGTTGATCCGGCTCGGGCGGGAGGGCTTCTACACGGTGCTTCGGACGAAGCTGTTGTGGGGCGAGCGATGATGCGCAACCCGCGCCGGCGGGGGGGGAGGGGACGCAGCCGATGACGCAGCAGGCGACCAAGTACATCTTCGTGACTGGAGGCGTGACGTCCGCACTGGGCAAGGGCATCACCTCGGCGTCGCTCGGGCGACTGCTCAAGAGCCGGGGCTGGCGCGTGACGCTCCTCAAGTTCGACCCCTACGTGAACGTGGACGCCGGGACGATGAACCCGTTCCAGCACGGCGAGGTGTTCGTCACCGACGACGGTGCGGAGACGGACATGGACCTGGGTCACTACGAGCGCTACATCGACCAGAACCTGTGCCGGGACAACAACACCACGACGGGAAAGATCTACGGCACGGTGATCGCGCGGGAGCGCCGGGGCGAGTACCTTGGGGGCACCGTGCAGGTGATCCCGCACGTGACGAACGAGATCCGCGACGAGATCACGCGCGTCGCCCGCGAAGCGACCGCGGAGATCATCATCGTCGAGGTGGGCGGGACCGTCGGTGACATCGAGAGCCTGCCGTTTCTCGAGGCGATCCGGCAGTTCCGTCGGCAGATGGGGGAAGGGAACGTCATGTACATCCACGTCTCGCTGATCCCGTACCTGCGCGGCGCGGGTGAGTTGAAGACGAAGCCGACGCAGCACAGTGTCAAGGAACTGCGGAGCATCGGCATCCACCCCGACGTGATCGTCTGCCGGACCGAGCGTCCGCTCGGCCGCGGCGTGCGCGAGAAACTCGCGCTGTTCTGCGACGTCGAACCCGACGCGGTGATCCAGGCGATCGACGCGCCGAGCATCTATGAGGTCCCGCTCATCCTCGAAGAGGAAGGGCTGGCCCGGCAGGCCGAGCGGTGCCTCCACCTTCCGGTCCGTCCGCCCGACCTTTCGGAGTGGCGCCGAATGGTGGACCGGCTCCTGCACCCGGAGGCGACGATCCGGATCGCCCTGGTCGGTAAGTACATGGGGAACGAGGACTCGTATGTCAGCATCGAAGAGGCGCTGCGGCACGGCGGGATCGCCGCCGGCTGCCGCGTGCGGATCGTGAAGCTGGACTCCGAGGAACTCGAGGGGCTCGACGCGTCCGTGGTCGCCGCCCGGCTCCAGGAATGCGACGGGGTGCTCGTGTGCCCCGGGTTCGGCGCGCGCGGGGTCGAGGGGAAGGTCAAGGCGGTTCGCTACGCCCGTGAGCAGCGCGTGCCGTTTTTCGGCGTCTGCTACGGCATGCAGTGGGCGGTCGTCGAGTTCGCGCGGCACGTCTGCGGGTTGGACGGCGCCAACACGACCGAGGTGGATCCCGGCACGCCGCACCCGGTGATCCACCTCCTGCCGGAACAACAGGCGGTCACCGACAAGGGCGGCACGATGCGGCTCGGCCTGTACCCGTGCCGGCTCGCGCCGGGCTCACTCGCGCACCGCGCGTACGGCGTCGACGACGTGCAGGAACGCCACCGGCACCGGTTCGAGGTCAACAACGACTATCTCGCCGTGTTGACGCGCCACGGGCTCAGGGTCACGGGGTTGTACCCGGAGCGGAATCTCGTGGAGATCGTGGAGCTTGCGGATCATCCGTGGTTCCTCGGCACACAGTTCCACGCGGAGTATCGGTCCCGGCCAAACCGGCCGCATCCCCTGTACCGGGACTTCGTCGCCGCGGCGCTGCGGCACGCCCGCGCGGTCGCGGATGACGCGCGGCGGGACGAGCCGGCGGCCGCGTCCGCCGATCCCCTCGGCGCCGCCGCCGGTTCACCGGGCCCCGAGGAGGAGCGCGTGTCCGGAGGGACCTAGCGGCGCGGCCGGGCGAGAGGAGGCCGTCTGAAAGGCCGCGAAGCACGGCACATACAGGTACGCAGATGCCGCGGCGAGGCCGCGGGGTGGGAGGGGATCGGGGATGGCCATCGAGGCCTACGTAGACGGCCGGTTTGTGCCCAAGGACCAGGCGACCGTGTCCGTGTATGATCACGGATTTCTGTACGGGGACGGCGTCTTCGAGGGGATCCGGGTATACCACGGCCGCATCTTCAAGCTCCAGGAGCACGTGGACCGGCTGTTCGAGTCGGCGCACACGCTGCAGTTGAAGATCCCGATGACCCGCGAGGCGATGGCGGAGGCGATCCTCGACACCGTCCGCCGTAGCGGCCTGCGCGACGCGTACATCCGGCCGGTGATCTCGCGCGGCCGGGGTGACCTCGGGATCGACCCGCGCAAGTGTCCGGTCCCGACGGTCGTGATCATCGTCGACACGATCCAGCTCTACCCCGAGGCCGCCTATCAGAACGGCCTCAAGTTGGTCACAACGTCCACCCGGATGCGGCCGCTCGATGTGCTGAACCCGCGGATCAAGACGTGCAACTACCTGAGCAACATCATGGGGCGGCTCGAGGCGAACCTGGCGGGGGCGGACGAAGGGTTGATGCTGACGACCCACGGGCACGTCGCCGAGTGCACGGCCGACAATATCTTCGTGGTCCGGCGCGGCCGCGTGCTTACGCCGCCGGTGCACCTCGGGATCCTGCAGGGCGTGACGCGGCAGACCGTGCTCGATCTGTGCCTGGAGATGCACATCCCGGCTGCGGAGCACGTCATGTCGCTCCACGACGTGTACACGGCGGACGAGTGCTTCCTGACCGGGACCGGCGCCGAGCTCGGGCCGGTCGTCCAGGTCGACGGCCGCACGATCGGCACGGGCAAACCCGGCCCGATCACCCACCGCATCCTCAAGGCGTTCCGCGAGCTGGCGGCGCGCGAGGGCACGCCCGTGTACGCGACATCGGGCGCTCCCGCGGGGGAGTGACGCTTCGCCTCGTCGGAAGCCGCCGGGTGTTCGACGGTCAGGTGATCGGAGTCCGGCTGGACGAGATCGAATTGCCAAGCGGCCGCCGGATGGTGGCCGAGATCGTGGAGCACCGGGGCGCGGTCGCGATCGTCCCGGTGACGGCGTCCGGCGACGTGCTGCTGGTGCGGCAGTTCCGGCACGCCGTTGGCCGGGAGCTGCTGGAGGTGCCCGCCGGCACGATCGAACCCGGGGAGCCGGCGGACGTGTGCGCCCGGCGCGAGCTGGCCGAGGAGGTCGGCTGCGCGGCCGCACAGTGGGACCGGCTGTTGTCGTTCTATCCGTCGCCGGGCGTGATGACCGAGGAACTGTATGTCTATCTTGCGCGCGAGCTGAGCCCGCGTCCGACGGATCGGGAAGAAGAGGACCTGCGCGTCGAGCCGCATCCGCTCGCGGATGCGCGTCGCCTCGTCTCCTCCGGGGAGGTGTGCGACGCCAAGTCGATCATCGGGCTCCAGGCCGCGTGCGACCGGTTGGGTATCCCGCGATAGGAGGCGTGTGGCCGGTTCCGAGCCCGCATGCGCCCGCGCGGCAGCGCCGGGAGCGCTGACCTGGGATGCCGCCGTTTGACCGCGCGATCGTCATCGTCCTCGACGGCTGCGGGGTCGGCGCGCTGCCGGACGCGGACCGGTATGGCGACGCCGGCTCGAGCACGCTCTCCCACACCGCGGCGGCCTGCGGAGGGCTTCGGCTCCCTGCGATGGGCCGCCTCGGCCTCGGGAGGATCGTGCCGGTCGAGGGGGTGCCGCCAGACCCCGCGCCGGCCGGCGCGTTCGGCAAGATGGTCGAGACGGCCGCGGGCAAGGACAGCACGACGGGACACTGGGAGCTGATGGGCGTCCCGCTCGTTCGCCCCTTTCCGACGTACCCCCACGGGTTTCCGCGCGACGTGATCGCGGCGTTCGAGGCTCGTATCGGCCGGCGCGTCCTCGGGAACCGACCGGCGTCCGGCACGGCGATCATCGCGGAGCTCGGCGAGGCGCACCTCCGGACGGGCTGCCCCATCGTCTACACCTCCGCCGACAGCGTCTTCCAGATCGCCGCGCACGAGACCGTGGTCCCGGTCGACGATTTGTATCGCTACTGCCACATCGCGCGGGACGAGGTGCTGGTCGGGCCGCACGCGGTGAGCCGGGTGATCGCCCGGCCGTTCGTCGGCGAACCGGGGCGGTTTGTGCGGACGGACCGGCGGCGGGACTTTTCGGTGCCGCCGCCCGAGCCGACCGTGCTGGACCGGCTCCACGACGCCGGCGCGCCGGTGGTCGGGATTGGCAAGATCGCGGACCTGTTCACCGGGCGCGGCATCACCGAGGCCGTGCACACTCACGACGACGCGGATGGCCTGGCGCAGACGCGACGCGCGCTGGCGACGGTGTCGAAGGGGTTGATCTTCACGAACCTGGTGGACCTGGACACGCTGTACGGCCACCGCAATGATCCCCGCGGTTACGGAGCCGACCTCGAGCGGATCGACGTCGGCCTGACACCCATCGTCGAGGGTCTCGGCGGTCGCGATCTGTTGATCCTGACCGCCGACCACGGCAACGACCCCACCACGCCCAGCACCGACCATTCGCGCGAACACGCGCCGCTGCTTGTCGCCGGGCCGCGCGTGCAGGGCGGCGTCGACCTCGGCGTGCGACCGACGTTCGCGGACGTGGGCGCGACCGTCGCAGACGCCCTCGGCGCGCCGGCGCCGCGTGCGGGCACGAGCGTACTCGGTGAGGTGCTCGGCGCGTGAGTCTGCGTGACCGGATCGGCGAGGCGGTGGCTGCGGTGCGCACGCACCCGGGCGGCGGCCGGTTCGTTCCGGAAGTCGGGATTGTGCTCGGCAGCGGCCTCGGCGGTCTGGCCGACGTCGTGGATGCAGAGGCCACGGTCTCCTACGATGCGATCCCGCACTTCCCCGTCCCGACCGCGGAAGGGCACCGTGGCCGGCTGATCCTGGGGCGCCTCGAGGGGCGCCGCGTCGCCGCGCTGCAAGGTCGGGCGCACCTCTACGAGGGTCACACGGCGGAGGGGGTAACGTTCCCTGTGCGCGTGCTCCACGCGCTCGGCGTTCACACGCTCATCGTCACGAACGCCGCGGGCGGCCTGAACCCGTCCTTCCGCGCCGGCGACCTCATGCTGATCACCGATCACATCAACTTCACCGGCACGAATCCCCTGGTCGGCCCGAACGACGCGGCGCTCGGACCTCGGTTCCCCGATATGTCGCGGGCGTACCATCCCGCGCTCCGGGAGAGCGCCGTCGCCGGCGCACGGGCCGAACAGGTCACGCTTCGCGAGGGCGTGTACGTCGGCGTGCTCGGGCCGTCGTACGAGACGCCGGCGGAGGTGGAGATGCTCGCGCGGTGGGGCGCCGACGCGGTCGGTATGTCGACGGTGGCCGAGGTGATCGTCGCGCGGCACATCGGGCTGCGCGTGCTGGGACTCGCCGCGATCACGAACGCCCTCGCGCGGGGCGGAGCGTCCGCCGGTCCGGTAACTCACGCGGAGGTCCTCGCCGTCGCCGGCGAACTCGGTCCCCGGTTCGTACGGCTCGTGTGCCGGATCGTGCGCGAGCTTCCCGGGCCGCCGGCTGAACCGCGCACGGATTGAGCTCCTTGCCGGAGCGGCAAACGGCGCGGGCAGTACGGCAGTCGCGCCGCGCGAGGTGTCTGAGAGATCGGCCGCCGGTCCGGCCGATGCGGTGTTGGCGTTTTCGAGAAGGATAGCCCGCAGCACGGCCTCGTCCGGTGCCCGGGTTGGAGGAAACCGGTGGGGCCCTCCAATATCACGAGACGTTGAGACGGAGATTCCGGTGAGTGCCCGACCGACGTGGCCGGACGCTCCGGTGGGACCGGTCGAGCGGATGCTGGGAGTAGGCTGAGCGGGAGCTGGCGGAGCGTTCTCCGGCGCGACAAGCGTCGGCTCACGGGGAAGGAGGCGGCGATGCCGGAAGCGTGCGTCGAAGGAGTGCGGCTCCACTACACGATGACCGGCGAAGGATTTCCGCTCATCTTCGTCCATGAATTCGCGGGCGACGGCCGCAGTTGGGATCCCCAGGTGCGATTCTTCGCGCGGCGCTACCGGGTCGTCACGTACTGCGCCCGCGGCTACCCTCCGTCCGGCGTCCCGGAGGACCCGGCGGCGTACTCGCAGGACATCGCGGTCGCCGATCTCCACGGGTTGCTTCGCCATCTGGGGATCGCCCAGGCGCACTTGTGCGGGCTCTCGATGGGCGGCTCCGCGGTACTGCATTTCGGCCTTCGTCATCCGGAAGCGGCGCGCTCGCTCGTGGTCGCCGGATGCGGATCCGGGTCGGACGATCCGGATGGGTTCCGGCGCGACTCCGAAGCCCGCGCTCACAAGATCGAGCAGGACGGCATGGCGGCGTTCGCTGCCGAGTATGCGCAAGGGCCGACGCGCGTACCCTTTCTAAAAAAAGACCCGCGGGGCTGGCAGGAGTTTCGCGATGCCTTTGTGGGGCACTCTGGGTCCGGCAGCGTCCGGACCCTCCGCGGCGTGATGGCGCGCCGTCCGCCGCTCTACGCGTCCGAGGAGGCGCTCCGGCGTCTCGCGGTCCCCACCCTGATCGTGAACGGCGACGAAGACGAACCGTGTCTTAAGCCTGGGTTCTTCCTCAAGCGGACGATCCCGGGCGCGCGCCTGCTGGTGCTCCCGGACACCGGGCACACCATCAATCTCGAGGAACCCGAGGCGTTCAACCGCGCGGTGCTAGATTTTCTCACGTTCGTCGACTCCGGTCGGCGACCGGGGCCGGACTCGGCGCGGGACAGCGGACGCTGACATGGTGCGGGATGGAGGATCTCGTCCGCCCCAACGCGGCGTCACCAGACGGCTGCTCGTTTCCGGCAGTCTCGTCTTCGTCGCGGTCGTCCTTCGGGCGGTCCTGATCCGTGCCGGTGGCCCGACCGGAGTGGCCGCGGAGTGGCTGCCGATCGCCGTCGTCGCCGCGACGCTTGGATGGAACGCGCTCCGCATCGCGCGCAACGTCCCAGGTCTCTGGCGCCGTCCGCTGCCCAGGGTCGCGCGCGTGCGGAATACGCCCGCCCGCGCGGTCGCGCTGAATGGGATGCTGACTGGCATGGCGGTGCTGCTGTCGCTCGTCGGGAGCAGGTTGCCGGGCCTGGGATGGTTGGTCTACTGGCTCGGTGGCCTTCCTATCATGCTCGCCGTGAGCCTCGACCGCCGGTGGGGCATCCTCGCGTACCTGGCCGCCACGTTCGTGATCGCGGAGACGTTCGCGCCACGGAGAGGGCTCGTGTTTGCCTTGTTCACGGGGCTGCTCGGGGTGGTCAGCGGGGTCGCCGCGGCCTCCGGGCGATCGTGGTCGGCCACAGGGTTGTTGTGTGCCGCCGCCCAGGTGCCTGCGCTGGCGGTACTGGTGGCGGCGGTGCCAGGCTTTCAGGTGTTCTGGTTCCGACCGAATCCGCGCGCGCAGGACGGTCTTCTGTACCTCGTGTTGGCCGCCGGACTGCTGGGCGTGTCGTGGACGATGACCGCGATGCTGCTCTACACGCGCATCGTCAGGGCTCTCCGCCAGCAGCTTGCGTTCTCGTGATCCAGGGTCCTGCTCAGCGACGCGCCCCGGGGTCAGCACAGACCCGGACGACGGCCATTTTGTTGCCGCCGCACCGGCGCGGCGCGCGACCACGGTCATCACGGCAACCAGCGACACGTCCTCCCGAGCCCTCCGCGCGGTAGGCTCATCGTCACCCGCGGCGCCTCTCGGGTGGGTCCCCTCGTCAGACGAGGGGTGACGGGCGCACTCACCTGGGCCCGCTCTCTTGGCACGGCGCGACGCTGAAGGTCCCGGCAGGCGCAGGCGGCAGGGTTTGTTGCGGGCCTGGGTAAACACAGCGACGGGATGGAGCCGAGCGGGTTGAGACCCTACGATGTCATCAAGGCGAAGCGGGACGGCGTCGAGTTGGCGCCGGAGGCGATCGCCGGGTTCGTGGCGGGCTATCTGCACGACGACGTGTCGGACGCGCAGATGGCGGCGCTGCTGATGGCCGTGTGCCTCCGCGGGATGAGCGAGCGGGAGACCGCCGCGCTCACGACGGCCATGGTCGAGAGCGGCGAGACCCTCGATCTCAGCGGGATTCGGGGCCGGACGGTGGACAAGCACAGCACGGGCGGCGTGGGGGACAAGACGTCGCTCGTCGTAGTACCGCTGGTCGCGAGTGCGGGCGTGCGCGTCGCCAAGCTCTCCGGCCGCGCGCTCGGACACACCGGCGGGACGATCGACAAACTCGAGGCGATCCCCGGTTTTCGCGCGGAACGGTCCCCGGCCGATCTGATCGCCCAGGTCAATCGCGTCGGCTGCGCGATCGTGAGCCAATCGGCCCGCCTGGTGCCGGCCGACAAGCGCCTCTATGCGCTGCGGGACCTCACGGCGACGGTCGACAGTGTACCGTTGATCGCGTCGAGCGTCATGAGCAAGAAGATCGCCGCGGGGAGCAGTGCGATCGTGCTCGACGTCAAGGTGGGTAGCGGTGCGTTCATGAAGGCGCTCGAGGACGCCCGCGCCCTCGGCCGCGCGATGGTCGCGATCGGGCGCGCCGCAGGCCGGCACACCGTCGCCGTGCTGACCCGCATGGACCAGCCCCTCGGCCGGGCGATCGGGAACGCGCTCGAAGTCGCGGAGGCCGTGCACGCCCTGCGGAACGAGGGCCCCGAGGATCTGCGGGAGCTGTGCCTGTCGCTGGGGGCGCAGATGGCGGTGCTGGGGGGGATCACAGCCGACTCGGCGCAGGCGCGGGCGCTGCTCGCGGAGCGGGTCGCATCCGGGGATGCCGCGCGGACATTCGCCGAGATGGTCGCCGCGCAGGGCGGCGACGCCGCCGCGGTGGAGGACCCAGGGCGGCTCCCGCGTGCGCCGGTTGCCGAGGCGGTGCCGGCACCTGGCGACGGCGTGGTCGAGGGGATCGATGCCGAGATGCTGGGCAACGCGGCGATCGCGCTCGGCGCCGGGCGGGCGAGGGCGGGCGACCGGATCGACCCCGCGGCCGGCCTCGTGCTGGAGCGGAAGGTGGGGAATCCGGTGCGCCGCGGCGAACCGCTCGCGGTGCTCCACACATCGGACCGCGGGCGGCTGGACCGGGCCGCGCCGATGGTCGCGGCCGCGTACCGGATCGGGGTCGGGACGTTCGCGGCCGGGCCGCTCGTCATCGAGACGATCGGGTGAGGAGGATGGCATGACGTTTCGGACCGTGGGCGTGGTCGGGTGCGGCCTGATGGGCTCGGGCATTGCGGAGGTCGCGGCGCGCGCCGGCCTGTCGGTGCTCGTGCGCGAGGTATCCGACGAGGCGCTTGGAACCGGCCTGGGGCGGATCGATCGGTCGATGGCGCGCGGCGTGGAGCGCGGCAAGCTGAGCGCGGCCGACCGCGACACGGCTCGCGGCCGCATTCGCGGGACGACCCGGCTCGCCGATCTCGCGGAGTGCGATATCGTCTGCGAGGCGATCATCGAGAACATGGACGAGAAGAAGGCGCTGTACCGGGAACTCGACGGCATCTGCCCGGCGTCCACGGTGTTCGCGAGCAACACCAGTTCCCTCAGCATCACGGAGATGGCGTCCGTGACGCGACGGCCGGGGCGCTTTCTGGGCCTCCACTTTTTCAACCCCGTGCCGGTCATGAAGCCGGTGGAGATGGTGCGGGGGCTGCGCACGGCCGACGAGACGCTTGTGGCCGCCCGCGCGTTCGCAGAGCGGCTCGGGAAGACGGTCGTGGCGTGCAAGGACTACCCCGGGTTCATCGTCAACCTGCTCCTCGTGCCGTACCTGCTCGATGCGATCCGGGCCCTGGAGTTGGGCGTGGCCAGCAAGGAGGACATCGATACCGCGGTCACGCTCGGCCTGAACCATCCGATGGGGCCGCTTACGCTGCTGGACTTCGTCGGCATCGACACGACCTACTACATTGCCGAGGCGATGTTTGCCGAGTTCAAAGACGGACGGTACGCTGCCCCGCCGCTCATGCGCAAGATGGTGCTCGCCGGCCTGCACGGGCGGAAGGCAGGCCGGGGGTTCTACGACTACACGAAGGCGTAGGGCCTGTCGGCGAGCCCTGTGGCGGATCCGCACCTCGATCTCCTCGACTGGAAACGCCGGATCGTCGACATGTATCGTGAGGTGCGTGCGGCCCGCGACGTGCGGGCGGCCTGGCGGCGCTGGTGCGCGGTCCGCGACGCGCTGTTCGCCGCGCATCCCCAAACGCCGCTGCCGCCGGGGGCCCGCCGGCGGTTCGCCGGCCTGTCCTACTTTCCGTACGACCCGCAGGCGCGCGTGCTCGCCGCGGTTCGTCGCCGCGCGCCGGCGCCGGTCGAGCTCGCGGATGCCGACGGCCGCGCGTTTTCGATGACCCGGTTTGCCGCGGCGTCGTTCACGCTGCGCGGCCGGATCTTCACGCTTGACCTGTACTGGGTGGAGGGATACGGCGGCGGGGTGCTGCTGCCGTTCCGAGACGCGACGAGCGGCCGGGAGAGCTACGGCGCCGGCCGCTACGTGCTGGATACGGTCAAGGGCGCGGACCTCGGATCCCGGGGCGACCGGCTCGTGCTCGACTTCAACTTCGCGTACAACCCGTCGTGCGCGTACGACCCGCGGTGGAGCTGTCCGTTACCGCCTGCGGCCAACTGGCTCGGCGTGCCGGTGCGCGCGGGAGAACGGATGTCGACCGACCCGCCGTTGCATGGGGCGGTGCGCCGCGCGCAGGACCGCTCCCGGCCGCGGACGAATACCCGTTCGAGGTGATTGCGTGGAGTTCGACCTCGGCGAGGAGCACCGTCTCGTCCAGTCCACGGTGCGCGAATGGGCGACGTCGCGGTTGCTGCCGCTCGCGGCGGATCTCGATCGCGCCGGCCGGTACCCTCCTGAACTGATCCGGGAACTGGGCGACCTCGGGCTGACGGGCGTGTTCGTCCCGGAGACCTACGGCGGCGGCGGGATGGACACGATCTCGTACGCGATCGTGATCGAGGAGATTGCCCGCGCGGAGGCCGCGCTTGCCGCGGTGCTCTCGGTGCAAAACTCGCTCGACTGCTACCCGATCCTCGCGTTCGGCTCCGAGGCGCAGAAGCGACGGTACCTGCCCGATCTTGCGCGCGGCCGCCGGCTGGGATGCTACTGCCTGACCGAGCCGACGGCCGGGTCCGACGCGGGCGCGCTGCGGACGGCCGCGCGCGCCGACGGGGACACGTGGGTCCTTAACGGGACCAAGATCTTCGTGACGAACGGCGTCGAGGCCGAGGTGCTGATCGTCTATGCTAGGACCGGCGAGGAGGCCCGCAGCCGCGGCATCAGCGCGTTCATCGCGGAGAAGGGCGATCCTGGGTTGTCGGTCGGCAAGATCGAGCACAAGTTGGGGATTCACGCCAGCAGTACGTGCGAAATCGTGCTGCAAGACTGCCGCCTGCCGAAGGACCGCCTCCTCGGCGAACGCGACCGGGGCTTCCGGGTGGCGATGGCGACCCTCGACGGCGGCCGGATCGGCATTGCGGCTCAGGCGCTCGGGATCGCGCGCGCCGCGCTCGAGGACTCGGTCGCGTACGCGAAGGAGCGCCGGCAGTTTGACCGGCCGATTGCGGAGTTCCAGGCAACCCAGTTTAAGCTTGCGGACATGGCGACCCGGATCCAGGCCGGCCGACTGCTGACGTACCGGGCCGCGTGGGTCCGGGATCAGGGGCGCCGGCACACGAGCGAGGCCTCGATGGCCAAGCTGTTCGCGTCGGAGACGGCGATGTGGGCGGCGACGCAGGCGGTGCAGATCTACGGCGGCTACGGCTACATTCAGGACTACCCGGTGGAGCGGCACATGCGCGACGCCAAGATCACGGAGATCTATGAAGGCACGTCGGAGATCCAGCGCATGGTGATCGCCCGGCATCTCCTCGGCGACCAGTAACCCGCGGCGCGCCCGCGGGTATCCACGGCACGAAGAAGGAGCGTCGAACCGATGGACGTCGTCGTGTGCGTGAAACACGTCCCGGACACCGAAGCCCCGATCCGCATCCGGGGCGACGGACGCGGCGTCGAGGAGTCCGGCCTCAACTTCGTCATGAACTACTACGATGAACACGCGGTCGAGGAGGCGCTCCGCATCAAGGAGCGGGCGGGGGGGACCGTCACGGTGGTGACCGCCGGCCCGGCCCGCGCCGTCGAGGCCCTGCGGGCCGCGCTCGCGATGGGCGCGGATCACGCGATCCACGTGCAGGATCCGGCGCTCGGCGGGCTCGACCACCTCGGGGTGGCCCGTGTGCTTGCGGCGGCGATCGCGCCACTGCCCCACGATCTCGTGTTGTGCGGCAAACTCGCCACCGACGATAACGCCTCGGTCGTGGGGTCGGCGCTCGCGGAGTATCTCGGCCTGCCGCAGGCGACCGCGGTCACCACGTTGGAATTGGGCGACGGGCGGGCCACCGCGCACCGCGAGGTCGAGGGCGCCGTCGAGGTGCTGGAGGTCGCGCTGCCCGCGGTGGTGACCGTGGAGCGCAACATCAACGAGCCGCGGTACCCGTCGCTGCCGGGGATTATGAAGGCGAAGCGGACGCCGGTTACGGCGAAGACGCTCGCGGACCTCGGCCTCACGGCGGACTCGGCCGGCGGCTCCCGAGTCGAGGTGCTCGGGCTCACGCCGCCTCCGAAGCGGCAGGCCGGCCGCATCATCGAGGGCGAGCCCGGGCCAGCCGTCAAGGAGCTCGTCCGCGTGTTGCACGAGGAGGCCAAGGTCCTGTGAGCGCGGACACGGCGGGCCGCGACATCTGGGTCCTGGCGGAGTACGCCGACGACCGGTCTCCCACGGGAGGCGGGCTGCTGCTCCGCAAGATGACCTACGAGCTCCTCGGGAAGGCGCGGCAGCTCGCGGACGCGCTCGGCGGCCGGGTCGTCGCGGTGGCGCTCGGCAGCGGCATCGGCGGGATCGCCGGCGACCTCGCGGTACACGGCGCCGATCGAGTCCTGCTTGCGGACGCGGCGGTGCTGGAACGCTACACGACCGACGCGTACACGGCGGTCGTGGCGCCGATGCTGACGGATGCGCACCCGGCGCTGTTGCTGATCGGGAGCAGCGCGTGGGGCCGGGATCTCGCGCCGCGCCTCGCCGCGCGGACCGGCGCCGGCATCGTGAGCGACTGTGGGACGGTCGATCTTGAAGACGGGCGGATCGTCGCGACGCGCCCAGTGATGACGCGCAAAGCGATCGCGCGCGTGGGGTTCCGCGCCGAGGGGCTTCGGATCGCGGTGGTGCTCCCGAACGTCATGACCCCGGTGCCAGTCGATCCGGCGCGGAGCGCCGAGGTCGTGTCCGTGCCCGTGGCGGTCGACCCCGCGACCGTGCGGACGCGGGTCGTGGAGGTCCGCACGGTCGCGCGCGAGACCGTGCCGCTGACCGAGGCGGACATCATCGTCTCCGGGGGGCGCGGGCTCAAGGGCCCCGAACACTTCGCGCTGCTCGGCGCACTGGCGGCCGCGCTCGGGGCGGCCGTGGGGTCGAGCCGGCCACCCGTGGACTCGGGATGGGTGCCGCACGACTACGAGATCGGTCAGACCGGGAAGACCGTGAACCCCCAGCTCTACATCGCGTGCGGCATCTCCGGCGCCCCGCAGCACCAAGCCGGGATGTCGGGAGCACGCTGCATCGTGGCGATCAACCGGGATCCGCAGGCACCGATCTTCCAAATCGCGTCGTACGGGCTCGTCGGCGATCTGTTCCAGATCGTGCCGCTGCTCACCGAGGAGGTGCGCCGGCTCAAGGCCGGCACCCCGGGGTAGAGCGGCCCACAGGCTCGGGCCGCGCCGGCGTGCTCCGGCGGCCCAGTTCGTGCTACGCTGTCAGGGATGGATGGCAGGGACGCGGGGAGGACGTGATGGACCGGTCGGAGCTGGCACGGTTTCGGGCCGCGCGGGAGCGGTGGGAGCGGGGGCCGCTGCGCGAGGTCTTGGCGCGGCAACCCGAGCGCGCCGAGCGGTTCAGCACAGTCTCCGATCTCGAGATCGGGCGTCTGTACGGGCCGGAGGACCTCGCGTCCCACGATCCGGCGCGCGACGTCGGTTTTCCCGGCGAGTACCCCTTTACCCGCGGGATTCACCCCGCGATGTACCGCAGCCGCCTATGGACGATGCGGATGTTCGCGGGGTACGGCGCCGCCGAGGACACCAACGCGCGCTTTCGCTACCTCCTTGCGCAGGGCCAGACCGGGCTGTCGGTCGCGTTCGACATGCCGACGCTCATGGGATACGATTCCGACCACCCGAGGTCCCTCGGCGAGGTGGGCCGCGAGGGGGTCGCGGTGGACACGGTCGAGGACATGGACGCGCTGCTGCGCGACCTGCCGCTCGACCGCATCACCACCTCCATGACGATCAACGCGCCGGCGAACGTGCTCCTGGCGATGTACGTCGCGGTCGCGGCGTCGCGCGGCATCCCGCTCGATACGATCGGCGGCACGATTCAAGCCGACATGCTCAAGGAGTTCATCGCCCAGAAAGAGTGGATCGTCCCGCCGCGACCGAGCATGAAACTGATCCAGGACATCCTGGTCTACTGCACGCGCGAGGTCCCTCGGTGGAACACGATCAGCATCAGCGGGTACCACATCCGCGAGGCGGGGGCGACCGCGGTCCAGGAGTTGGCGTTCACGCTCGCGGACGGGATCGCGTACGTCGACGCGGGGATCGCGGCGGGGCTGGACGTCGACGCGTTCGCGCCGCGGTTGTCGTTCTTCTTCGACGTGCACAACGACTTCTTCGAGGAAGTGGCCAAGTTCCGGGCGGCACGGCGCATGTGGGCGCGGATCATGCGGGAGCGGTTCGGTGCCCGCAACCCCCGGTCGTGGATGCTCCGGACGCACGCCCAGACCGCCGGCGTCAGCCTGACCGCGCAACAACCGCTGAACAACATCGCGCGCACCGCGCTGCAGGCACTCGCCGCGGTGCTCGGCGGGTGCCAGTCGTTGCATACCAACTCGATGGACGAGACGTACGCGCTGCCCACCGAGGAGGCCGCCACGGTCGCGCTGCGCACGCAACAGATCATCGCGCACGAGAGCGGGGTGACCGACACCGTTGACCCGCTCGGTGGCGCGTACTTCGTCGAGGCGCTGACCGATCGGGTCGAGGCCGAGGCGGATGCGTACATTCGCAAGATCGACGAGATGGGCGGGATGCTGGTCGCGATTGAGCGCGGGTACCCGATGCGGGAGATCGCGGACGCGAGCTATCGGTACCAGCAGCAGCTCGAACGCGGCGAGAAGGTCGTGGTCGGCGTCAACGCGTTCGTGCAAGACGAACCGTCCCCGATCCCGATCCTGACCATGGACCCCGAGGTCGAGCGCCGCCAGGTCGAGCGCGTGCGGTGTGCGCGGGCCCGGCGAGACAGCGCCGCGGCCGGGCGCGCCCTGGACGCGCTCCGGCGCGTCACGGAGTCCGGCGGCACTACGATGCCGGCGATCGTGGACGCCGTGCGCGCCTGCGTCACCCTCGGAGAGGTCTGCGACGTCTTCCGCCAGGTGTATGGCGAGTACCGCGAGCAGGCCGTGTTGTAGGGTTGCCGCGGACCCGACACCGTCTCCGGGTGGCGGCGCCGCCCCTTGCCGGGACCGCGCCGCGGCCGTGTCTTGTCCGTCCCGCGCGCCCTGTGGGATAATGACAGTATGACTGCATCGAAGATCAGGATTCTGGTGGCCAAACCGGGCCTCGATGGGCACGACCGCGGCGCGAAGATCGTCGCCCGCGCACTTCGGGACGCCGGGTTCGAGGTGATCTACACCGGGCTGCACCAGACGCCCGAGATGATCGCCTCGGCCGCGATCCAGGAGGACGTGGACGCGATCGGGTTGAGTATCCTATCGGGCGCCCACAACGTGCTGTTGCCCAGAATCATCGGGTTGCTTCAGGCGCAGGGGGGAACGGACGTCAAGGTCTTCGCCGGCGGCATCATCCCCGATGCCGACATCCCGGGTCTCCACGCCGCGGGCATCGCCGCCGTCTTCACGCCCGGGACGTCACTCGAGCAGATCGTGACCTGGGTGCGCAACAACGTCAAGCCGAGGGGCGTGACCGCGTGAAGGTGTTGATCCGGCACCAGAAGCGCGAGGTGGAGGTCGCCGGACGCCGTCGGGTCCGGGAGGTGCTCCTCGAGCTCGGCGTCAATCCCGAGTCGGTCCTGGTGATCCGCGGCGCGCAGCTCCTGACGCACGACGCGCAGGTCTCGGACGACGATACGATCGAGCTGCGCCCCGTCGTGTCCGGGGGAGCCGCCTGATGCGCTGTCAGCGTTGCCGGGGCGACGCGTCCGTGGAGGTGCGCCGGCACCACACCGCGTTCTGCAACGAGCACTTCATCGAGTTCTTCGACCGTCAGGTGGAGCGGGCGATCGAGGGCGAGCGGATGTTCACGCGCGACGACCGGGTGCTGGTGGCGGTGTCGGGCGGGAAGGACAGCCTCGCGCTTTGGGACGTGCTCCGCCGGTTGGGCTACACGGCGACCGGGCTCTACATCAACCTCGGCATCGGGGACTACTCCCAGGAGTCGTATCGTAAGACGGTGGCCTACGCCGACGCCCAGGGCGCGGAGCTGCTCGTCGCGGACATCCCCCAGGACTATGGCATGAGCGTCGAGGAGTTTGCCCGGGCGACCCGGCGCGTCAGCTGCTCCGCGTGCGGGCTCAGCAAACGGTATCTCTTCAACCGCGTGGCCGTGGATCGTGGCTTCACCGTGGTCGCGACCGGCCACAATCTCGACGACGAGGCGGCGGTGCTGTTTGGGAACCTGCTGCACTGGCAGACCGAGTACCTGGCCCGTCAGGCGCCCGTGCTGCCGAGCACGCACCCGCGGCTGGCCCGCAAGGTGAAGCCGCTGTACCGGATCGCCGAGCGCGAGGCGGCGGCCCACGCGATCATCCGGGGCATCGACTACATCGTCGAGGAGTGCCCGAACAGCGTCGGCGCGAAGAGCCTCCTGTACAAGGAGGCGCTGAACCTGCTTGAGCAGGCGGCGCCCGGCACGAAGCAGAGCCTGTACTGGGGCTTTCTCGAGCGCGGCAGACCCCTGGTCGCCGCTCAGGACACCGCGGTCCTCCGGGATTGCATCCACTGCGGCCAGCCGACCACCGCCGAAGTGTGCGCGTTCTGCCGGATGACGGAGCGGGCGGCCGAACGGATGCGCGTTCGCCGCGCGGCCGCCTCGGTTCCCCCGCAGGACGCGCCCGCAACGGATCCTCTCCAGCCCGCGGTCCCCGCGCCTCCGGCGGGGGAGTAGCGAGACCCTCGACCGTGCCGTCCGGCGCCCTGCGCGACGGGGACCCCATCGTCCTGATCGACCGCCGTGGGCGGCGCTATATGATCACGCTCAAGGCGGGCGGCGCGAGCGATATGCGCGGCGGCAAAATCGCCCACGATGAACTGCTGGGCGGGGACGAGGGCGGGACGGTGAGGTCCACGCGGGGGGAGCGGTTCCTCGTCATCCGCCCGACGCTTGCCGAGTTCGTGCTCGAGATGCCGCGTGGCGCGCAGGTCATCTACCCGAAGGACCTCGGTGCCATCCTGATGCTCGCGGACGTCTTCCCCGGTGCCCGCGTGCTCGAGGCGGGCACGGGCTCGGGGGCGCTGACGATGGCGTTGCTGCGCGCCGTGGGACCGGTGGGGCGCGTGGTGTCCTACGAGATCCGTGACGACTTCGCCCGCACGGCGGAACGGAACATCCACCGGTACCTCGGGGCGGCCGACACGCTCATCACGCGGCACCAGGATGTGTACGAAGCGATCCTGCCCGACGACCGGCCGCTCGATCGGATCGTGCTCGACGTACCGGAGCCGTGGCGCGTCGTGCCCCAGGCGGCCGAGGCACTCGTGCCCGGCGGGATCCTGCTCGCGTACGTCCCGACGATCCTCCAGGGCGCGCGCACGGTCGAGGTGTTGCGGGCATCCGGCGCGTTCGCGCTCGTCGAGGTGGTCGAGGTCTTGCTGCGCCCGTGGAACATCGACGGCCGCAGCGTGCGCCCGGCGCATCGCATGGTGGCACACACGGCCTTCTTGATCGTGGCACGCCGCGTCCAGTCGATGGCGGCCGCCGACGTGCTCGATACCCCGGTTGGGTCCGAGCCGGTCGATGGCCCCGATGTCGGGGCCGGGTCCGAACGCGTGGACGCGTCCGACGATCCGGACAACGCGGCGACGTAGCGCCGCGCCAACTCAGGCGACGGTTCCACCTGCTCCTGCGCCGGCGGCGCCGATTCCGGCGGCTATGCGGCGTCCTTGCTCGATCCGTCGCCCCCAGGATGACGGGGTGGGCCGTCTCGGCGCAGGCGCGCGGGTCCGGGCAACTCCGACCGCCCCGGGGCCCGTGGCTCCGCCGCCGCGCGCAGATCCCCGGGTGGCGCGAGACTCGAGAGCGGCCAGGGATGATCGTCGTCGCTGATCCACATGCCCGCGTCCGAGTCGAGGAGATCGTAGGGCATGCGAAGTCGACCAGACGCGACAAGCCAGAACTGGAGCGCGAGCACGACCGCCAACGCCGCGACGAACAGGATCACCGCGGCCCACTCTTGGTCGGGATGGATCGACCACATGTCGCCGCCTCCGCGTCCGTCTAGGTTCGGCCGGAGCGTACCACGGCAACGTTAACCCGGGGTGATGCGCAGTCAAAAACTCGGCGCAGGGGCACCAGCCCGCGGCACCCGTTCCACCGCCAGGCTGACCGCTTCTCCGCCGCCGAGGCAGACCGCGGCGATTCCGCGGCGTGCGTCCCGCTCCTCCATCGCGTGCAGGAGGGTGGTCAGGATCCGCGCGCCGCTCGCGCCGACCGGATGCCCGAGCGCCACGGCGCCGCCGCGGACGTTCACGCGGTCCAAGTCGATGCCGACCTTGTGCGCGACCGCGAGCACGACTGCGGCGTACGCCTCGTTGATCTCGTACAGGTCCACGTCGTCCTTCGTCCACCCGATCTTCGCGAGGAGTTTCTCGATCGCCGCCGCCGGCGCGATCGTGAACCACTCCGGCGCGGTGGCGGAAACCGCCTGACCGACGATGCGGGCGATCGGGCGGGCTCCGAGGCGCCGCGCCGCGTCCGCGGACGCCACGACCACCGCGGCGGCGCCATCGCTGATCGACGAGGCGTTTCCGACGGTGACCGTGCCGCCTTCCTCAAACGCCGGGCGCAGCGCGCGCATCTTGTCGGGCGCGAACCGACGCGGCTCCTCGTCCTCGACCACACGTGCGGCCGGACCGCGTCCGTTCGAGACCTCGACCGGCGCGATCTCCCGCGCGAACTCCCCGGCGTCCATCGCGGCGAGCGCCCGCGTGTATGAGCGCTCCGCGAAGGCGTCCTGATCGCTACGCGAGATGTGGTACTCGCGCGCGAGCAACTCCGCGCAGTTCCCCATGTGCTGGTCCGTAAACGCGTCCCACAGGCCGTCGCGGATCATCGAGTCGACGAGCGTTCCGTGTCCGAGCCGATATCCGCTCCGCGCGCGGTCGAGCAAGTGGGGCGCCGCGCTCATGTTCTCCATGCCGCCGGCGGCGATGATCTCCGCGTCGCCGGCCTGGATGGCCTGCGCGCTCAGCATCACCGCCTTGAGCCCGGAGCCGCACATCTTGTTGATTGTCGTCGCCGGTACCGTGTTCGGCAGTCCCGCATAGATCGCCGCCTGTCGGGCCGGGGCCTGCCCCAGGCCGGCGGTGAGAATGATCCCCATATAGACCTCGTCCACCTGGTCGGCGGGCACCCGCGCGCGGCGGACGGCCTCCGCGACGGCGACGCTACCCAGCCGCGGCGCGGGGACGGACGAAAGTCCACCCTGGAACCGTCCGATCGGCGTCCGCGCCGCACTAAGGATCACGGTCTCGCGCATCATCATCGCCTCCCTTGCGACGTACGTTGGACGGGCCGAAAGAAATTCCCTGTGCGCCGCGCCGGAGCGGCGCCGCGAGGTATCGCCGCGGCCGCGGGCCCCGCCGGGCGCAGTTGCACCGGGCCCCCCGCCGTGCTATCGTGGCACTGCCGGCCCGGGGTCTCCTGGCCGGCGCGCTCGTATCTCCGGGGGGTGGCGGCGGGTGGACACGAGACCGGCGGTCGATGAACGGCAGCAGGTGCTCCTCGGCGAGGCGCGAGGAGGCAAGCTCCACATCGGCGGCGTTCCCGCGTCCCAGCTCGCCAGCGAGTTCGGGACTCCGTTGTACGTCATGGACGAAGACCGGATTCGCGAGCGGTGCCGGGCCTACGTCGACGCGGCCCGGGCGCACTACCCGAACCCGCAGGTCGTGTACGCAAGCAAGGCGTTTTGCTGCATGGCGATGTGTCGGCTGGCCTACGACGAGGCGCTTTACCTGGACGTGGTGTCCTCTGGGGAGTTGGCCACGGCCCTCCGCGCCGGTGTCCCCGCTTCGCACCTCCTGGTGCACGGGAACAACAAGACGTCCGAGGAGATGCGGGACGCGCTCGACACGGGGGTCGGTCGGATCGTGGTGGACAACTTCTACGATCTGGAACTGCTCGACGCGCTGACGCGGGAGACGGGGCGGACCGCCGACGTGCTCCTGCGCCTTACGCCGGGGATCGAGCCACATACCCACGAGGCGATCCAGACGGGCGGCGTGGACAGCAAATTTGGGTTCGGGATGCTGGACGGGACCGCGCGCGATGCCGTGGCGCGGACCCTCGACATAGCGGGGGTGCGTCTGCGCGGCATTCACTGTCACATCGGGTCGCAGATCTTTGACCTCGATCCGTTCGTGCAGGCGGCCCAGGCGATGGTCGAGTTTGCCGCGTGGATGGCGCGAGACCGCAAGGTCGTGGTCGAGGATCTCGACCTCGGCGGCGGGCCGGGCGTGCGCTACCTGCCCGAGGACCATCCGCTCGCGGTTCCGACGTTTGTCGAGGCGGTGACGGCGGTCGTGCGGCGGGGCGCGAAGCAGCACGGGCTCCCGCTGCCGCGGCTGCTCATCGAGCCGGGACGTTCGATCGTCGGCGACATGGGCCTGACGCTGTACACGGTCGGCGCAATCAAGCCGATCCGCGGGGTGCGCACGTACGTGTCGGTCGACGGAGGGATGTACGAAAACCCGCGCCAGGCGCTCTACCAGGCGCGGTATCATAGCGTACTTGCCGAGCGTCTCGACGAACCCCGCGCGGCGACCGTGACGATCGCCGGCCGCTGCTGCGAGTCGGGCGACGTGTTGATCTGGGACGCCCGGCTGCCGGAACCCCGCGCCGGCGATCTGCTCGCGGTGTTCAGCACGGGCGCGTACAATTTTTCGATGGCCAGCAACTACAATCGCTATCCGCGTCCCGCGGTGGTGTTCGTGCGCGGCGGCCGCGCGCGCGTGGTCGTGGCGCGGGAAACGATCGACGACGTGCTGGCGCGGGACGTTCCGCCCGCATAGCGCCCCCCGCGTCGATGCTCACCGGATTGGCGACACACCCGCTCGTGCTCGCGATGACCCTCGGGGCGGTCATCGTAGCGACGACGTGCCACGAATTCGCCCATGCCTTCGTCGCCGACCGCCTCGGCGATCCGACCGCCCGTCACCTGGGGCGGTTGAGCCTCAACCCGTTGGTGCACCTGGATATTCTGGGGACGCTGTTCTTCGTGTTGTTCGGGTTCGGCTGGGCCAAGCCCGTGCCGGTTAACGCCGCGAATTTTCAGAACCCGCGGCAGGGGATGCTCCAAGTGGCGCTTGCGGGGCCCCTGGCCAACATCACGGTGGCGTTTCTCGTCGGCGTGCTCGGCCGGATGGTCGTGCCCGCCGACTCGACGCTGCTGCTGGAGGTGCTGGCGCTCGTAGCGTGGATCAACGTGATCCTGGCGATCTTCAACCTCATCCCGATCCCCCCGCTGGACGGGTCGCGCATCCTGGCGGCGGTGCTGCCGGCGCAGCAGGCCTACGCGTATGCGCAGTTTCAACAGTACGGGGTGATCGTGCTGATGCTCCTGCTATACACCGGCGTCGTGGGGCGGGTGATGTTGCCCGCGGCGCGGTGGTTGTACGCGGTTAGCACCGGGGGCTTCGCGGGGCCGTAGTGCCATCCGGGAGGCACGGTCCCCGCGGCGCGCTCGCGGTCGAAAGAACCCGCGCGAGGGAGCAGGAACCCCGAGGGAGACGGAGAAGAGAGCGCGAGCACCGTGAGGGGCCGTAGACGTAGCAGCATCGGAGCATCTTAGTCGCAGCAGCGGTCGGAGGATGGTCGTGGTCTATCAGGTGCAGTGCGCCGCGTTTGAAGGCCCCCTGGATCTCCTTGTCAGCTTGGCCTATCGCGGTCAGGTAGATCTGCAGAGGGTGCCACTGCGTGAGATCGCCGAGGAGTTTTTGGCTCGTGTCCGCGCCCACCACGACCTGGACGACGCGTCCGAGACGCTCGTCCATCTCGCGGTCTTGACCGACTTGAAGGCCCGCACGCTGGTCCCGAAGGCGCCCCCCGCCGATACGCCCCCCGCCGTCGAGGAAACCGGAGCCTCCGACCTTGGAGAACGGCTCGGCGCGCAGATGGCGGAATATCTCCAGTTTCGCGATGCCGCCCAGGCGCTTCGGGTACTGGAGGATCTCCAGAGCCGCGTGTTCGCACGGCCCGCGGATGCGCGCGAGCCGGACGGCGACGTCCTGCTCGAAGGCGTCACCCTTCGCGACCTGTTCACCGCGTTTGCGCAGGTGTTGGAACGCGCCGTCAACCTCCCCGGCGAGATCGCCGGCGAGCGCTTCACGGTCGGGGAGAAGATGGACGCCGTCGTGCAGATGCTCCGGCTGGCGGGCGGCGCATTGGGCTTCGGGCGGTTCTTCCGGGCAGGCGCGAGCCGCCTCGAGGTGATCGTGACGTTCCTTGCCCTGTTAGAACTGATTAAGCAGCGGCGCATTCGTGCCCGGCAGGCCCAGGCGTTCGCGGAGATCGAAGTCATGCTGGTGGTGGAGGAGTCATGAGCGACGGAGAATCGTGGGACAACGGCACCGCGATACCCCGCGGTGGAGACGGGCGCGTGGCGCTCGATACGGCGCGGCCGGAAGCGCGGAATGAGGTGTTGCGGCCGAGCCGCGAGGGCAACACGGAGGTCCGCAACGCGATCGAGTGCCTGCTGCTGACGAAGGGCGGACCGGCACGGGTCGGGGAACTCCGCAAGGTCTTGGACGTTGGCGAGGACGAGATCCGCGCCACCCTCGCGGCGCTGCAGGTCGAGTACGGAGGGCGGGGGCTGCAGATCCAGGAGGTCGCCGGCGGCTATCAGTTGTGCACCCGTCCGGAATACGGCCCCTACGTGCAGCGGATGCTCCGCATGAGCGAACTGGAGCCGCTCACCCGCGCGACCCTCGAGGTGCTGGCGATCGTTGCGTACCGGCAGCCGGTCACGCGCGCCGAGATCGATGCAGTCCGCGGCGTGCACTCAGCGTATCACCTGACGAAGCTGCAAGATCGGCGGTTGATCCGCGAGGTCGGGCGCCGCCCCGGCCCGGGCCGACCGATTCTGTACGGCAGCACCGAAGGGTTTCTACGGTACTTCGGACTGAAGGATCTCGGAGCGCTTCCGTCGCTTTCCGCCAATGATCGCCAGCCGTCGCTTCCCGATCCTGCGTCCTAGGGGCCTCGCGGCGCTGTGCGCCGGGTTGCTCGTGCTCCCGCTAGCGCTCAGCGGGACCGCGCGGGCGATCCCGGGGAGGACGGTGCACGCGACCCGAGGCGGGACCGTGCGGGCGATCCCGGGGAGGACGGCGCATGCGACCCCAGGCGGGACCGTGCGGGCGACTGCGGCCGGGACCCCGCGACCCGTCGGCGGCGCGGCCGCGACAATCGCGGCGAAGCCGTGGCTGATGGCGCAGTACCGTCGGGAGGCTCCGGTAGTTGCGCCGGTTCGCGTCACCGCGACCGCCGCGTTGCTGATGGACGCCCGGACCGGTGAGGTGCTGTACAGCCGGAATCCGCACCTCGTGTGGCCCCCGGCCAGTACGACGAAGGTGCTGACGGCGCTCGTTGCACTGGAGAGCATGCCGCTCGACTCGATGATCACGATCAGCCCGGAGGTGGCCAAGTTCCGTGTCGGGTCCGTCGTCGGGCTGCCGCAGGGGGCTAAGATCTCGCTGCACGATCTCTTGTACGGCCTGATGCTCCAGTCCGGCAACGACGTCGCCCTCGCGGTCGCAGAAGGGGTCGCAGGGTCCGTGCCCGCGTTTGTTGCCCGCATGAACGCGGAGGCGAAGCGCCTGGGGGCGCGGCAAACCCATTTCACTTCGCCACACGGTCTCTACGATCCGAACCACTACACGACCGCGTACGACCTCGCGCTGATCACGCGCGTTGCGATGCAGAACCCAACGTTCGAAGACATCGTCCGGACTCGCGAGTGGAGATTTCAGCCGCCGATCGGGCCCGCACACGTCCTCTGGAACCACAACCGGCTGCTCTCGCGGTATGCGGGTGCGGACGGCGTGAAGACCGGGTACGTGGACATGTCCGGCGAGACGCTGGTGGCGTCCGCGACTCGAAACGGCTGGCGGCTCATCGCCGTGCTCCTGCATAGCGGGGACATGTGGGGGGACGCGCAGCGGTTGCTGTCGTACGGATTTGACCACTACCGTTCGATCGAACTCGCGCGCGCTGGGGAGGAAATGGCGGCGATCCAAGTGCGCGGAGGGGACGGCCTCCTCCTGGGAGTTGTGCCCGCGCCCGTGTACGGCGTTGTGAGCGGGGAGACGGAACCGGTACGACGGGTGGTCGTCGATCGACACCTCACGCTGCCGATCCGCCGCGGCGCCCGCGTGGGCGAGGTCGACTTCTACGAGGAGGGCCGGTTGCTGCAGTCCGCGCCGCTCGTCGCGGCCCGTAGCTTGTCGGCGCGCACGGATCTCGAGGATGTGCTCCACTGGATGGGTGTCGTGGTTCAGCACGTCGTCGGTGCGGCGGCGGTGCTCTAAGGGTGGAGTAGCCGCACGGGTTCGGCTCCGCTCCAGCCGTGCGCTTCGCAGAGGTCGTCGGGCCGGGCGGTGGACGAGTGGGGCGGAAGCTCTACCGGTCGCGTGAGGACTACTGGATCGCCGGGGTCTGTGGCGGGCTCGGGCGGTACTTCGCAGTGGACAGCAACCCGATCCGGTTGGGATTTGTGCTGCTGGCGGCCTGGAACGGTCTCGGGGTGTTGCTGTACCTCGTGACGGTGCTGATCGTCCCGGAGGCGCCGCTGCCAGAACGTCCGGACGTCCCCGGCGCGGCCCCACCCCCGAGCGAGCGGGGGGACGACCGGCGGCTCCGCATGCTCGGCTGGCTGCTCGTGTTGGGCGGCGTCTATCTGCTGCTTCGAAACCTGCGGCTCTTCCTTCCCATCGTCCAGGATCAGGTGTTCCCGGTGGTGCTCATCCTCGGCGGTCTGGTGCTCCTGCTGCTGCGATCGGGTTCTCGGCGGGACTGAGCACTCGAGGTTGGCGTCGCGACCGCTAGCGCGTGCGTAGGTGGAGCGGCGGGATGGGGTGCCCGAGAAATCCGCGGCACCACACCAACCCGAGGGTGCGCACGACGGTTCCGCCTCGACTCACCGGTACCGGCGGCGCAGGTTCGAGCGCGCGACACCCCTCTCGCAGGTCCACCTGGATCGCGTACCGTCCGTCGGTGACGAACAGGCCGTCTTGTCCGCGAAGCGCCGGCCACGCCGCCCAGACGCCGTACTGATCTTCGCCAGTGATGGTGGTGGTCGTGTATCGGTCGTTCGTGTAGAGATCGAACTGCGCCATCACTTGATAGCGGTCGCTGGTGATAAAGTAGGGACCGCGGGCGCCGCGGGCACCGGCCGCGACGATCTCACGGCTGGCCGCCGGCCATCCCACGTAGTCCACGGTGGGATCCAGGTGAGGCGGCAGGAGGGCCGGACCGATCGCCGGGATCGCATAGATCAACGCGGTGATCAGTAGCGTGGAGACGAGCACGGCGACGGCGGTGCCGCGCCATGCCGCGCGCCGGACCCGCCACGGCCGTTCCGTCGCGAGGCCCGCAAGCGCGATCGTCGCGGTTACGTATCCGGGGGCCGCCCAGTGCCCCTTCGCCTCGCCGAACACGCTGACCGCGAACATGGTGACAATGACCGGGATGCCTGCCGCGGCCAGAAACAGCCACGCGTCGTCTCCGGCGAGGCCACGCCGCGCGGCCACCGCGAGTGCCCAAAGCAGCGCGGGGAGCATGAGCGGTCCGAGGTAAACGAGCTCCAACCCGACGAACGTCGGGAAGTTGCCGCGACCCGACCAGCCTGGCCGGCCGACGTCGATCGCAAACGAGATCCAGTGGTGCGCGGCGTTCCACCACACGACCGGGGCGAAAACGGCGACCGCGAGCGCTAGCGCCCCGTATGGCTCCCAGTGCCGCCACCAGCGGCGATGGGTGGGGTGGAGGGCGAGCCACGCCCCGATGGACAGGGGAAGGAACACGGCCGTGTACTTGCTCTGCAGGGCGAGCCCCGTCCACAAGCCGGCCGCGGCCCACACCGCCCGCCCAGGCCGATGCACGGCCCGCCACGCCCAGAGCAACGCAAGCACCCAGCACAGCCCGAGTGGCGCGTCGGGTGCCGCGAGCACCGCACCGCCGGCGAAGACGGGCACGACGTTGAACACAACGACTGCCCAGGCGGCCGCCTCCGGCCGGCCGAGCACATCGCGCGCCAGGGCGTACACGGCCAGTGACGTGACGAACGATAGCACCGCCGCGACCCCGTGGACCGCGAGGCCTGGGTTCGCGGTCAAGTGTCGTGCGGCCCAGATCAGCAGCGCGATCGCTGGCGGGTGGTCGACGTAACCTGGGGCGAGGTGTCGGGACCAGTCCCAGTAATACGCTTCGTCGTCGCCAAGCGGGAGTGCGGCAGCGATCACCAGGCGGAGGGCGAGCAGCGCCAGGAGACCGACGAGCACAGGGCGGGGCAGGCGGGGCATCCTGTACGATCGTAACGGAATGCGCCGGCACGCGTCAACGTCGCGCATTCTGTAGGAGCGATCCGCGCCGACCCCGAATTCGACAATCCGTGGCGACGAGCTCCGAGATCGCGGTGGCGATCGACGGCCCGATGGGATCTGGCAAGAGCACCGTGGCGCGCGAGGTGGCGCGGCGCCTCGGCTTTCGATACGTGGACACCGGAGCGATGTACCGCGCAGTGGCGGTTGCGGCCCTCCGCCGCGGCGTTTCTATGGACGACCCCGCGGCGCTCGCCACCGTGGCCCGTGAGATCGGCCTCGGCGTCGAGACCGGGTCCGATGGGAGCACCCAAGTCACCGTGGACGGTGAGGACGTCACCGACGATCTTCGGACCGTGGCGGTGAACCGGGTCGTCGGAAAGGTCGCCGGCGTTCCGGAGGTGCGCGCCGTGCTAGGGGACCTCCAGCGCGCGCTCGGCACGTCCGGGGGAGTGGTCATGGATGGACGCGACATCGGATCGGTGATTCTCCCGGGTGCGCAGGTCAAAGTGTATCTCACCGCCTCGCTCGATGCCCGGGCGCGCCGCCGGCAGGCGGAGATGGCGGCGGCCGGAGAGATGGTCTCGATTGAGGACGTCCGCCGGATCGCGCACGAGGACGACCGGGCGGCGACCACGCGCACGGTGGGGCCGTTGCGGGTGGCGCCGGACGCCGTCGTGATCGACAGCACTGATCTGAGCGTCGAGCAGGTCGTGGACCGCATCTTCGCACTCGCGGAGCGCGTTCGTGGTCTATAGCCTGTCCAGGATGATTACCCGCGCCGTGCTGCGGTGGTGGTTCGGGTTCCGCGTGGACGGGCGGGAACACGAGCCCGCGATGGGTCCGGTGATCGTCGTCAGCAACCACCGCAGCGATCTGGACCCCCTCGTCGTCGGCTCGGCGCTGCGCCGCCGCGTCACGTTCATGGCAAAGCAGGAGCTGTTCCGGGTGCCCGGTGTGCGCTGGTGGATCAGCGCGTGCGGCGCGTTTCCCGTGCGCCGGGGGGAGGCCGATCGACAGGCCCTACGCACGGCGCTCAAGATTCTCGCCGACGGGGGGGTCCTGGTGATGTTCCCGGAGGGCACCCGCGCGTTTGGCCGGGAGCTTCGCCCGCCCGAACCCGGTGCCGCGCTGCTCGCGCTCCGCACGGGCGCAGCCCTGTTGCCGGTCGCCATCACCGGCACGGACGAGGTGCTCCCCCGCGGGGCACACCGGCTTCGACGCGGCACGATCCGGGTGCGGATCGGCGAGCACATCCCGGTCGCCGGCGTCGACGGCAACGGGGCGAAGGCGGGACGGGAGGAGATTAATTTGTTGGGGCGCCGCTACATGTCGGCGCTCGCCGCGCTCCTCGCGTGAGTGGTACCCTCAGGGAGTCACCGCGAGCTTCTCGCGGCGCCTCGCGGAGCACCCGTTGTCACTGCGTGTCTTCAACCATACGGAGAAATACGTCCACGATGTGCGGGTCGAAGTGTGTGCCGGTCTGCTCCCGGAGGTACTGCCGGGTTTGCTCAAGGGTCCAAGCGGAGCGGTACCACCGATCCCAGCGAAGCGCGTCCCACACGTCCACGACGGCGAAGATCCTTGCGGCAAGCGGGATCTGCTCGCCCTTGAGACCTCGGGGGTATCCTGTTCCGTCCCACTTTTCGTGGTGACCGTAGGGAACGTCGAGCGCCGGCCGCAAGTACTCGATCGGGGCGAGAAGTTCGTACGCATACACCGGGTGATGGCGCATCACGGCCGTCTCATGCTCCGTCAAGGGGCCCGGTTTGTGGAGGATGGCATCGGGGATACCCATCTTGCCGATGTCGTGGAGGAGCGCTCCTCGCCACAGTTGCACAAGATCGGGTTTGGATAGTCCCAGGGTGCGGCCCAGGCGAAGCGTGAGTTCGGCAACGCGGCGGGTATGGCCCTCCGTTTCTTCGTCCCGGAGGTCGAGCGCGCGGGACCATCCCTCTAACGTCGTGTCATAGGCACGCGCGAGTCGCGCCGACGTACGGCCTTCCTGAATGAGCGTGCCGAAGTACAGCGCCAGAAAGAAGCCACCTCCGACAAACGCGCCGATGTGGACCCCGTTCGGACCAAGAGGGCTCCCCTGTCCCATCCAGGTCCACAGCAGGGCGATCGTCGCCGCCGTGGCTGTCGCCGCGGCGAAAGCCTGTTTGAGGTCCATCCGAGCCGCCGCTTCGAGGATGGCGAGATAGTAGAGGTAGAGGAACGGGCTCCCGAGATCTCCGGACATCATGACGATGAACGTAATCACAACGATGTCCAGCACGATGATGAGATCTGGCTTGCGCAGTGCGGGCACCATTTGTGGCGCGACGGTGAGAAGGACGACGTATGCCACGAGGAACGGCGGTAGCCACGCAATCACGGAACCGGTAACGGGGATTGTCCCCATTTCGATGGCTACGGTCAGTGCGAAGCACACGAGGAGCCGTACGAAGCCACCCCATTCACCGGTTGAGTTCGACGGGAGCACGCGCTCGGCCGCGACATCTGGGGGCGCGACGCGGCTCTCGTTACGGGGCGTGGCGCGTGGACCCCTCCCGATCCCCCAGGCTTCCGCGACGCTTCGCGACGGCGTCTGTGACGTCTTGCCGAACCCCCAAGCGGGTGCTACAGCCATTGGACCGCCTCCGCTCCTTGGTGGGACGCTGGCCGCACTTAGCTCCGGCCACCCGAGTTGCCGCCACCCTGACCGTTCCCAGAGTTGCCACCCTGGCCGTTTCCAGAGTTACCGCCCTGGCTGCCGTTACCCGACTTGCCGCTACCGGACTTGCCACCCGAGTTGCCGCTGCCGGATTTGCCACCCGAGTTGCCGCTACCGGACTTGCCGCCTGAGTTGCCGCCGCCGTTGCCGCCCTGGTTCCCGCTACCGGACTTGCCACCCGAGTTGCCGCTACCGGACTTGCCGCCCGAGTTGCCGCTACCGGACTTGCCGCCTGAGTTGCCG
>DATGJN010000109.1 GCA_035295165.1 bacterium | reverse complement strand
ACGCCCTGGCGGATCGGGAACGTGTACGTCAGCCCGTCTTTGCTGATGAGCCCGTTCGCCACGCTCGGCACCTCGGTCGCCAAGCGCGGCACGTACCGGGAGAGCACGCTGCCGTCGTACGTGATCAGCGTCTCGTAGATTGCCGGCCAGATGATCCCGTCGCTGGTCGTGTCGTACGCGTACGCCGGATCCAGGCTTTGCGGGTCGAGGTAGGTCAGCACCACCAGCGTGTCGGGGTTCACGACCGACCCGGTCGCGCCGAAGGTCCCGGTGAGCCCCGAGAGCGTCATGATCACCGATGCCGCAACCGCGATCCCCAGCACTCGTGCCCTCATGTGTCTCCCATCTCCGTTCCGCGTCAACTTCATCGTGCTTCCGTTACTGTGCTCGTGCCCCAGTTGGGCGCCATTCAGTCAACCCGCGCGGATGCGCCCGTTGCCGGTCGTCTTTCCTCGCCCTATCCTGAAGGCACGAGCACTAGGGAGGTACGGGGCGACGCGTACGGACGGGGGGCCGAGCTGTGACGAGCCGGATCTCGGAGACACTCGAGCAGGCAGTCCGCCAAGAGGTCGAGCGCGGTTGGTTCGACCAGGTCGCGCACCTCCAGGCCCTCGTCCGGGAGCCCAGCGTGCTCGGGCACGAGGCGGGTGCGCAGCGCGTGATGCGGCGCGCCTTCGGCGATCTGGGACTTGAGGTGCACGCGTTCGAGCCCGACATCGGGACGTTGTGCGGCCTCCGGGGCTTCTCCCCTCCGGAATGGGGGTACCAGGGTCGGCCGAACGTCGTCGGGATCTGGCGCGCGGCGGCGTCCGGGGGCCGCTCGCTCGTGCTGAACGGTCACGTCGACGTCGTGAGCGCGGAGCCGCTGTCGGGATGGCATCGCGACCCCTGGGGCGCCGAGATCGTGGGTGAACGGCTCTACGGCCGTGGGGCTTGCGACATGAAATCCGGCCTGTGCGCCATGACCGCGGCCGTCCGGGCCCTGCGGGCGGCCGGTGTGCGGCTCCGCGGTGACGTCATCTTGCAGTCGGTCATCGAGGAAGAGTGCACCGGCAACGGCACGCTCGCCTGTCTCGATCGCGGCTTCACGGGCGACGGGTGCGTGATCGTCGAGCCGCACTACGGCCAGGCCCTCGTCGCTCAGGTTGGCGTGCTCTGGTGTCGAGTGACGGTCCGGGGGGTCGCCGGGCACGTCAAGGCGACGCAGGCCGGGGTCAACGCGATCGAAAAGGTGTACGTGTTCATCCGGGCGCTGCGCGACTTGGAGCACCGCATGAACGCCCACAAACCACCGGTGTTCGCGGACGTGGCGTGGCCGATCAACTTCAACCCCGGGGTGATCCGCGGCGGTGACTGGCCGTCGTCAGTCCCCGCCGAATGCACGCTCGAGTTCCGGATGGGCTTTTATCCGGAGATGAGCGTGGAGGAAGCAAAGGCGCTGGTTCGCCGCACCCTCGGGGATGCCGTGCGGGAGGACCCGTGGTTTCGAGACCACCCGCCTGACATCGCGTTCTACGGGTTTCACGCCGAAGGGATGTCGATGGACTTCACGGCGTCACCGGTCATTCAAACGTTGAGCGCGGCGCACCAACATGTGACGGGACGGCGCCTCACACCAAGCGTGCTCACGGCGACCACCGACGCCCGGTTCTTCCATCTCTACTATGGTGTTCCCGTGACCTGTTACGGCGCTCGGGGCGCGGGTTCGCACGGAGCGGACGAGTACGTCGAGCTTCCCACCGTGCGGGAAGCGACGCACGTGCTCGCCGCGTTCATCCCCGAGTGGTGCGGCATCGTGTAGGGCGGTCGGATCGCGTGCGCGTGGGAGAGCTGGGCGCTCACCGCGCCCCGACGCTCGGCGCGCGGTGAAACAGGGTGGGGTGGAAGGCGCACCCGTTGCGTGGGTGTGCACCGAGAAGAGATGGACGAGAACGTCCGGCAGCAATCACAAGGCGGGCCAGAATTGTGCGGCCCGCCGTCACGCCTCTCCGTGTGCCGACCGTCCCCTTGCCGATTCTCACCCCCCTCGGGTGATTACCTTCATCCTCTGCCCACCACCATTGTATCGCTGCGCCCCAGTGTGCGTCGAATGCGCGGACACACTGGGTGCGACGTCTTGACCAAGCCATCCCGCTGGCGGTCTGCGGCAGCTGAAGAAGCCCTCCGGACGCTCCCGCCCGGGCCCACTCTCGTCCGGTCCGCTCCGGAGATCTTGCCGCCGTTCCATCGCCACCGAAGGCGCGGGCTCGCGTCTCACGAACTCGGCGAGGGCCGAGGGGAGGGGAGGCGCCCCCAGCGCAGCGCTCAACTGCGCCATTCGCTCCGCGTCGGCAGCTCGACCGCCGCGCTGCCGATGTACGTGAGGTCGATCCCACCGTCTTCCGTCGTGACGACCCTGCCGTGCAGCACCGCGTTGCAGCCGTAGTCCTTGACCCCTTTGGTTTCAAAGGACACGCCCACCGACACGGAGAGGAACACGACGAATTCAATCTCCCCGTCCTCGTAATTCGACCCATGCGGCAAGAAGCAGCGTTGAACGTCCTTGACCGAGACCACCGGCGGGTTCCTGGCGGTAAACGGTGCGTCCGGGAATCCCGTCGCGAGTTCATAGTGGTCGGCGACGTGCTGCTGAATCGCGGAGGCGTGCGACTTCAGCAACTGGCGCAGCTCTTGCTCCTGCGGGGACATGCTCATCATGCCGGCAGCCTCTTCTCAGTGCATTGCGGTTTCTCCGCTGTCCACATCGCAGCGATGCCGGGGACGGATGCGGCAGGGGCTCACGGGATGACCCTTAGGCGTTCGATTCCGTGAGCGGTCGCTTCTTCTTCGTACTTTGCGACGTAGGCATCCCGTCTCTCAAAGTACTCCTCCTGACTCATCGCGCGTACCGCGGGCTCGCCGTGCTCTTCGAGCATATCTCGTTCGGCCAACCGATCGGTCAACTGATCCCAGAACACTTGATCGTCGTATTCTTCGATGTATAGCTCCATTCGATCCTCGAGCGCTTGTGCCGGGAACGCGCCCGGCAGTGTCTCGTCGAGATCAGCGACGTCGTCGAATCCCCGGTCCCGAGCCAGCGCGAACAGGTGCTGCTCCAGATGGGACAGATCCGTGATCTCTTCGCCGGGCATCCTGATGGCGTTCGCCATCCAGTTTCCCAAGTAGACGAGCTCCAACAGGATCGCGAATTGCGCGCGTGACAACGTAATCTTCACTCCGTACCTCCACGATCAGCAAGATCCGCGTTGCGCGCTGGTGTCCCGGAACCTGAGGATCCATTCGGGAGCATGACCGACAGCGACGCGGCGGACCCTGCGGGAATCAAGACCACGACGAACTGCAGTCTCGTGGCGGCGATCCCGGGATCGGCCCGACGCGGGGTGCGGACGAGCAGCGGGTCTGCGTGCGACCGCGTCCGGGACCGTGCGCACCGACCGGACGTCGCCTCATTACGGGATCACCGCGCGTGTTCCGCTCGAGGCGGCTTGTCGCGACGAGGGCGGGGCCGTGGTTTGCGACGAACGGGTGGGGGCGTCCGCGCTTCCCGCGCGGCGGTGAGGCCCTCGATGTTGTCGCGGAGGATTCTGGCCAACGCGCCATACGTGGCCGGCGTCGGGTCAGGCAAGGTCGCATAGTACCGGGTGCCCGGTACATCCCGCAAAGGAAGGTGACAGTCGTCCAGAGCCGCACACAGGCTGAGCGCTCGGTCGAGGGCCGCAAGCTCGGCCCATTCCGTTACGAGGGATCGCGGGACATGCGCGAGGAGGCGCAGATCGCCGAGTGCCTCATACCACGCGTATCGGCCACGTGCCCCGAGCACTTCGTCGAGCAGGAGGGCTAGATCGTGAGCGCGCACCGAACGCGCCCGACGGCGGGACACGGTGGGGGCATGGTTACGGGATGCGCGGCCGTGCGGACCGTCCTTCGACACGCTTCGCCGTCTCCGCGCGTCCGACGTTGGTCACCGTCATGCTATGGTAATGGCGGACGCGCCACTTCCATACTACCACGGTGTGCGCAGCGTTCGTTCCGTCATTTCTCGACGAACTCGCGCGACCTGCCAAGCGCATCGTCCCACTGCGTGGAGATGAGATCGAGGTAGTGGCGAGCGTCTGCAAGGCGCTGTGTGGACAACCGCCACACGTTCTCGCGCCCGTGTCGTCTGCTGCGCACGAGACCCGCTTCCTTCATGACACGCAGGTGCTTGGTGATCGCCTGGCGGGTGACGTTGAAGCCCCCGGTGAGCCCGGTGATGGACATCGGTCCGCCGTCACAGAGACGGGCGACGAGCTGTAAGCGGGTCTCGTCGCCCAACGCTGCGAAAAGGCGTGCAGAGCCCGTCGGCGTCGCCACGGCCTTCGCGCTACGGTGCTTGGGCAAGGTACCCCTCGATCAGCTTCACGACCATGCCCCAACCTCCCTCGTTTGCCGAGAACGCCTTCGCCCGGCGCGCGAGCGGGATTCGATCGAAGCCCGACTCGGTAACGGTCAGTAGCACGCCGTCCGCCGCATCTTCCAGCGAGAAGGTGACGAGCGTCGTCGGTTCGGTGGAATAGTCAACGTCGCGTTCAACGGCGAAAGGGTGCCACCGGAACGAGAACAGCCGCTCGGGTTCCATCTGCTCGATCATAATGTCGAACGGGAGACCTTCATATTCCTTCTGGGCCGTGGCGATCTCGGCATTCACCGTCGTGGGAACGATCGCGCCGCGCACGGACGCGCCCGGCGCAAACGGGCCATCGAACCGCATGCCGAACCAACGTCCGAACTCAGTGGAGTCGGCAAGCGCACGCCAGACCCGTGCCCGCGGCGCGTGCAGCAGAATGCGCTTCTCGATGCCGTCGGTGCTCATGGATCCCCTGCTGGTTGCGGATTGCCAAAGGCGATGTTCGGCACCGCGCCGTTCGCAGCCGATTTCCCTGCGGACGGAGTCGACAGGCGCCCTGAACGCGTTATTCCATCCCGAGCACGATTATATGCAACCTTTAGGTTGCATGTCAAGCCACGAGATGCGGTTCCGCCGAGCGGGCGCGGGCACACGATGTTCGGCGGACATGGCTGTCTGGGGCGGTAACCCGTGTCGCCGAGCGAGCAGGCGCTCCCAGTGGCGGGCACGGACTCACCAGCACTCGCACACCTGAACCCGGATCCGGAGTCGTGGGCGTCGTCCCAACGATGTGGTGCGGCGCAAAGTGAGCGTCGGGTTCAGGTCCCGGTGACTCGATCTGGCGCGTGGCGATCGACACGAGCTGGATGCTTGCGGGCTTGGCGTCTGGCATGATCCTCACTCCGCGAAGGCTGAGTCGCCGCCATGGTACAATAGCACCGATCCCCCGGGGGGGCGCGCTTCACACCCAGGGCACCCGCGTAGACCGCAGTCAGACCGAGAAGAGCACGGGTGGAAACGAAACGTGGAGGCCATGGATGAGGCGACCTAGACGCGGTTTTACGAAACCCTTCTCGTTCTATGGCGTCAAACTGAGGGCCGCTGCTGCAGACGGTGCGCAGGCGAAGACGTCGACGGCGGCGGCACAGAGCGACGAGCATGCACCGCCCGAGACGGCACCCCCCCTCCGGCCGGTAGAAGAGGCCGGCACACGCACCGCGGATGGGCAACATGCTTGATCGGATGGACGTGCGGGAGATCCTGCGGCGGCTGCCTCATCGCTACCCATTCCTTCTCGTAGACCGCATCTTGGAGCTGGAGCCGGGCAAGCGGATCGTCGGCCTCAAGAATGTGTCGATCAACGAACCCTTTTTCGTCGGTCATTTCCCTGGTCATCCAATCATGCCGGGCGTCCTTGTCGTAGAGGCGATGGCGCAGGTCGCCGCGGTGCTTGTAGCGCTTCGACCCGACGCGGAGGGGTACATCGCGCATCTCGTGAGTATCCAGGACATGCGGTTCCGGCGGCCGGTACATCCCGGCGACCAGCTCATCACCGAAGTCATCTCCGTCGGGGGCCGCGGGCGCTTCGGTAAGGCTGACGTGACCGCAAGGGTGAATGGGCAGATTGTGGCCGAGGGGCACTTGATGTACGGTCTGGTGAAATTCGACGCAGGCCCGGAGGACGGACGGCAGGAGACCACCGAGGCGCGCTACGAGCACCTTCTGGATGCGATCACGGCTCCACGTGCCCGGGATGACACGTAGTTCGGGAACGTCCTGCGCGAACGTGTTCGCGTCCCTCATGGGTCGGCCCGCCGGCGGCTTGCTTCGAGACGAGGTAGGCACAATCGCATGGCCGCGTGCGGCTGAGGCAGAACCACATGCGAGAGGTTCTTGCTGGGCACGATAGCGCGATACGTCGAGGGGGGACCATATGCCGCTGGACAATGATCGAAACCGGACGCTGGCCGCGCTTCGTGATCAACCGCAAGGGGTACAGAGCCGAGATTTGGCTGGGGTGCTAGGTTTGTCCGCGGACGTGGTGGAACGCCACCTCCAATACTGCGTCGACTACGCGCTCGCGACCTGGAGGAAGAAAGATGGGGCTGGGCTCGCAGTCATTACGGACCGCGGGCGCGACTATCTGACCCGGCAGGGTCTCTAGTGCATTGTCCGAAATGTATTGATACTTAACGATGGGTGGTGTATGCTCAATGCATGAGCCGACCCCCTGCGCCACTGATGCTGCGGGATGAGCACCGAGCGGAGATCCACCGACAGCTGCGGCAACGGACGCTGTTG
>DATGJN010000108.1 GCA_035295165.1 bacterium | reverse complement strand
AACAGCGTCCGTTGCCGCAGCTGTCGGTGGATCTCCGCTCGGTGCTCATCCCGCAGCATCAGTGGCGCAGGGGGTCGGCTCATGCATTGAGCATACACCACCCATCGTTAAGTATCAATACATTTCGGACAATGCACTAGTACGCTTCAGGAGATAGCTTTTGCTTTGGCGGTGTGAGGCGCGGTTCTTTCAACGACTGCTACTATGTGGCACATCTACGGGACGATACGAATAAGGGCCGACGTCGGCTAGGGACGAGAGACACGAGAGCCAATTAACCGGAGTGTCGCGTCTCCTTAGCGTTTGAAAACACGACCTCGTAGTGTCTCACGAAGTCATCGAACTCGGACAGAACGGCCCGGGCTTCCGGTTCCACAACGGCCACCTCGGGACGCTCCCCGGCGAATTTCTTGATGGTCCCAAACGTATCCCACAGGGTGATCGCGAGGAACTCCACATACCCATCGGTCTCGCGCCGCAGCAAGTACGCACCTCGGTGACCCGCAATTGCCTTGAGGTGATGCGCAACTCTGGTTGTGAAGTGGTGATAGTAGGCGTCGGCGTGCATCGGGGTGGCACTTCCACGCCATGTGCGAGCGATCATGGGACCCTCCGCAAGAGTAGGCTTCAGTCTGTTCGTACCATCCGCTACGCGCAAGCCGACTCGCGCAGCATAGTTGTATCATGGTGGCACCGTGTCGCTAGAAGCGTGCCACATGCGCCACGATGCCTCGCGGGACAAACCTGAGAGGCCATACAAATTGTCTAAGACTGTCCAAGAACGAGGGCAAGAAGTCCTGCGCGGAATTAGACAATCGGCAGAAGGGAGGGCATTACCCTCCCCCGGTGTTCGCGTGTCTCTGTGAGGCAACTATGGGGCTTCTGGCATATTCTGTAGCCGCTTGGCGACCTTCCCAAACAGCAGGAACCCTGGCCCGTTCATATACCCCGAACGAAGTCACGACGGAAAATATTGCGCAGGTGTAATGGATGCGCTTGCCTGTCACGAATGCAGTGGCGACAGCGGGAAAAAGCGAAGGAGGTTGATGCGTGTGCAGTCTCAGGAGCCGGTGAAAAGAACGGTCCTCCAGCGAGTGGAACTTCCGGACGGGAGGATGGCGGCCATTTTGATCTTGGTTGAGGTTCAACCGAATTCAGAGTCTCCGCGACATATGCATCCCGGTGTCGAGGTTGGATATGTGCTTGAGGGTGCAATTGAGTTCCAAATTGACGAACAGGCGCCCAGATTGTTCAAACAGGGAGATAGCTTTTCGATTCCGCTAAATACACCTCATGTGCTCAAGGTCGGTCCCAGCGGGGTGAAGCTGCTAAAGCAGGAGTTCCAATGTCGCTGTTTCAAGCCACGATAGGCTTCCGCGAGAGACCGCGTAACTTCTGGGAGCGCATATCCGAACTGACGAAACAGGATCACACGCTGCACGTCACGTCGTTGGCGCACCTACTGATGGTGGAGAGGCTCGGGGAGGCGTACCAGAGGATGTTCTCCACCCAGGTCTTCATCGAGATCACGAAAGACGAGGCGGACAAATTCGACAAGTAGAGGCCGATCATGAGGCTTCGCTCTGCGCGCCGCCGTCGGCCGGAAAGATAGTCGCGAACCGCTCCACTTATGTTCACCCGCAACCAGGAGTGCCGGCCGGCCACCCGCCGTTGGTGTTGACCCGTTGTTCGTGCCACGTCGGACTGCCTACCTGTTGCCACCAATAGTCGAGGTCGCCGCACGCGTCGGTCGTGGTGATGACGACTGAGCCGTCGGCCAACGCGATCGACCGCGGATCGGTCCACCCACTGTAATTACCGTTCTCTCCGTCAGGGTGTTGCAGATTCCACGCACCATTGCTACCGGGCGACTGCCACCAGTAATCCAAATACGTTGGTGTGTTCGCATTTTGGGTGGTATCGTCCGTGGCGACGATGACGGGGTTGCCGCGGGCCCAGGCGATCGATGGGGCGCTGAACTCCCGGGTGCCGTTGGTGTTCACTTGTTGCTTGTGCCACGTTGCCGTCCCCGCGGCTTGCCACCAGTAGACGATGTTGCCAGGGTTCTGGAGTGCGGCGATGACCACCGCGTTGCCGCTCCAGGCGATGGAAGGATAGGCATCCCCGCTGCCCGTGTCCACGACCTGTCGGTGCCACGACGCCGTCCCGGCCTGCTGCCAGTAGTAGCAGAGACCGACGTTGCATGTGTCGGCGATCACGACTGACGTCCCCGTCCACGCGATCGACGGCTGGCTGGGGTGGGCATTCCCATCTTGGGACGAGACCAGCTGATGGTACCAAGTCGTTTGGCCTTTCTCCTGAAACCAATAGTGCAGCCCGTCCTTGTCGATCGCGGCGATGACGACGGATCTGCCGGTCCACGCGATGCTCGGCATGGAGTAGCCTACCATGTAGGGGGTTGTGACGCCGTTTACTACGGACCCGAAGGAGCAGCAGCCAGGGGGGCCGCCGGCCACGGGCTGCTGGTTCCACGTGGTGCTGCCGTTCGCCTGCCACCAATAGTAGAGGCCGCCGTTTCGTTGGTCCAGGGCGGCAATGACGACCGACGTCCCCGTCCATGCGATCGCGTTTGACCGGTACCCGGTCGGCGTACCGAGTGTCCACCCGCTCTCGTTGTTCGGACAATCGTTGCCTGACGCGACCTGTTCCTTCTGCCACGATCCGGTGCCGCCTTTCTGCCAGAAGTAGAAGAGGTTGCCGCCGTTCTGACGCTGGGGCGAGGCGACGATCACCACCGACGCGCCAGTGTATGCGATCCCGCTGGTGTAGATGGCGTCTTGACACGTGAACGCGCGTGCGGCAGGGCCTGCATAGACAGTCAAGCTCAGCGCGAATGCGATCGAGAACGCTGCGCTCAGCCCGCAACGAGCCCGACGGACATTACGCATGGCAGGCCTCCTCCTCGAATCCGGTCTACCGCCGAGGCGGCATTACCCCGAGTTTCCAGGCATCTATTGAGATACCGGCGTACCGGACGAGTCGGGTTGCGGCGTTTCATCATCCGGCTCACTATTGTCTAGGCTCCCGGTGCCCTCGCCGTTTCGGAGTTCCGCAGTCGCATTGATTCGGCGCACGTCACGTCCGGAACACATCCGTCGTCAAGTAGCGGAGCCCTGAATCCACGATGATCGTGGCGACGGTGGCCCGGGGGCCGAGTCGCTCCGCGACGCGCAGGGATGCGACCACGTTTGCCCCGCTCGAGATCCCGGCGAAGATCGCTTCCTCTCGGGCAAGACGCCTGGCCATCGCCTTCGCCTCGTCCGTCGCCACCGTCAAGATCTCGTCCACCTCGTCAGGCTTCCAGAGCGGCGGGAGGAAGCCGATCCCGATCCCCTCGATCTTGTGGGATCCCGAGGGTTTTCCCGACAGCACAGCCGACTCCGCAGGCTCCACCGCGACGACCCTGATATCCGGTCTGTGAGGGCGCAGCGCACGGGCGGTGCCGTGAATTGAGTGAGCCGTGCTTACCGCGTGCACGAAGGCATCCACGCGCCCGTCGGTCTGCTGCCAAATCTCCTCACCCATCGCATAGTAACCCGCTTCTCCGTCATGGTTGTTGAGTTGATCCGCCCACCAGTACCCCGGGCGGCGGCTGATCTCGCCGGCGGTGGCGATCATCGTCTTGATCAATTGTTCGGTGATCTTGCCTTCGCTGCTTGGCACGTCGGTAATGTCCGCGCCGTAGGCGCGCATCGTGTAGCGCTTCTCCACGCTGAACGCGTCCGAGAACACAAAGTGGGTCTTGTACCCGAGCGCGGCGCACACAAAGGCAAGCGAGATCCCCGTCGTCCCCGCCGTATACTCGACAAGTGTCCCGCCAGGAGGTAGGCGCCCATCCGCCACCGCCCGCTCCACCACCGTCCGCGCCATTCGGTCCTTCATGCTGCCGGTAGGGTTCGCGGATTCGAGTTTCACGACGACACGGGCACTGCCCGGCGTCACGACGTGCCGTAGCTCCACGAGCGGGGTGTTGCCGATCGCGTCCAGCACGTGTCTCGAGGTGGCGTTGACGTCTCTCACGGAGAACCTCCAACAACTCGCTGAGCAGGGCGCATTCCAGGTTCCGTCTTGCGAGAGGTTCTGCCCCGGTTCCTCCCGGCAGCCCATGCGAATATGCTTCCCGTGCTTCGCGAGCCCGCGCTGGTTTCCCCCTTCAACTCCGCAAAGCGGTCGCCGAAGTTCTCTGCGACGTGCATGGCCCGCAGGAGCCGCGGCGACCCGCCCGGAAGCGATCGACCACATCCGGTTGTCGATCGGCAGCGGTGCCCGCATGACCAGGGGGGAAACACGTGCTGCCGGCGCGCCTGCACGCGGGCACGGCAATCGTGCGGTGCGCGTGAGGAGGAGTCACAGCGGTGGAGCGCAAGCGGGATCTGCGGATCGCGGCGGACGTCGGCGGCACGTTCACCGATCTGGTGATGGTGCGCGAGGGAACCGGCGAGACGTATATCGCCAAGACGCGGACGACCCCGGCGGATCCCGCTGTCGGCCTGATGACCGGCGTGCGCCAGCTCCTCGCGATCGCAGACGCCGCTCCCGGCGACGTCTCCCATCTGCTGTTCGCGAGCACCGTGGCGACGAACGCGGTGTTGCAGCTCGCGGGCGCGCGGATCGGCCTCATCGTCACGAAGGGGTTCCGACACATTCTCGAGATCGGCCGCGCGAACATCCCCGGCCGGCTGACGAACGAGCTCCGGTACCGGCGGCCGGAGCGGCTCGTCCCGATCGAGCGCATCCGCGAGGCCGACGAGCGGTGCCTCGCGGACGGCACCGTGCTGCGGGCGCTCGACGAAGGGGCCGCCCGCGGCGCGATCCGCGAGCTCCTCGCCGCGGACGTCGAGTGCATCGCCGTCGTGCTGCTCCACTCCTACGCGAATCCCGCGCACGAGCGCCGCATCCGCGATCTTGTGGCGGAGCAGTCGGCCCAGACGGCCGTGACGTTGTCCTCCGACGTCCTGCCGGAGTACCGGGAATACGAGCGGACCATGACGACGGTGCTGAACGCGTACGTCATGCCCGCGATGGCGCGGGCGGTGCGCGGCGTGGAGCGGCGGCTGCGGGAAGACGGTCTGTCGCCGGCGCTCGCGGTCGTCCGCTCGGACGGTGGGCTGATGAGCGCGGACGCGGTCGTGCGGCAACCGGTCAATACGGTGCTCTCCGGCCCGGCGGCCGGGGTCAGCGGGGCCGCGTTCGTCGCGCGGCTGGCCGGATACCCGAACGCGATCTCGCTGGACATGGGCGGCACGTCCACCGACGTCTCGCTTGCCGCGGGCGGCACCGCGCGGATCCGCGCGGACACGTTCATCGGTGAGTACCCGGTGAAGGTGCCGATCACCGACGTGGTCACGATCGGGGCGGGGGGCGGGTCGATTGCGCACCTGACGTCCACCGGCGCCCTGCATGTCGGCCCGCGCAGCGCGGGCGCCGAGCCCGGCCCCGTCTGCTACGATCAGGGCGGCGAAGACGTGACCGTCACGGACGCCAACCTCGTCCTCGGCCGCCTGCCCGCCGTCCTCGCCGGCGGCGCCGTCATGCTCAACGTGGAGCGCGCGCGCGCCGCGATGCACGCGCTCGCCGCGCGGGTCGGCATCGAACCGCTCGCGCTCGCCGAGGGGATCCTCCGCATCGCGAACGAGAAGATGCTCGGCGCGCTGCGCGTCGTTTCGGTCCAGCGGGGCTACGACCCGCGCGACTTCGTGTTCATCCCGTTCGGCGGCGCCGGGCCGGTGCACTCCGGTGACCTCTGTCGGCTCCTCGGGATCCGCACCGCGGTGATCCCGCCCACGCCCGGCGTGCTGTCGGCCGTCGGAGCGCTCGTGTCCGACATCGTGTGCGTGTTCGGCCGGACGCGGATCCAACCGGTCGCCCGGCTCGCGTTCGACGAGGTCAACGCCGCGGTGGCCGCGCTCGGCGACGAAGCGCAAGCGTGGCTCGACGCCGAGCACATCGGACCGGACGCGCGCACGCTGGCGTTCAGCGCGGACCTCCGGTACGTGGGGCAGGCGTACGAGGTCGCGGTGCCGGTTCCGGAGCGCCTCGCGCCGCCGGGGCTCGCGGCGACGATCGAGGCGTTCCACGCGGAGCACCGTCGGTTGTACGGGTTCGATTGGCGCGGGCACGTCCCGGTCGAGATGGTCGCGCTGAAGGTGACCGGGCGCGGCCGCGTCGCCCCGGTGCGGATTGCCGGAGGGCCGTCCGGCGACGCGCGCGTCGGGGACGCCCGGACCGGCGCGCGTCCGGTGCGCTTCGATGGACGGTTCCTGACCACCCCGTGCTACGATCGCGGGCGTCTCGCGCGCGGTGCGCGCATCCCGGGGCCGGCGATCGTCGAGCAGCTCGACTGTACGAGCGTGATACTCCCGGGGCAGACGGCGCGGGTGGACGCGTCGCTCAACCTCGTCGTGGAGGAGGGATGACCGCCGTGGTGGATCCGATCACCCTCGAGGTGGTGGACAACGCCCTGTACTCCATGGAGAAAGAGATGGAAGCGACGATCGTCAGGACGGCGATGTCGATCGTGATTCGCGACATCTACGACTTCGGGATCTCCACGCTGGACGCCGGAGGGCGGCTGGTCCACGGGCTTCCGATGTCGGGGACGCTGATCCGCGAGGTGTTTCCGCTCGACGAGATCCACGAGGGCGACGTGTTCGTGTTCAACGACCCGTACCTCTCGCGGGGGGAGATGACCCATCTCGGCGACACCCAATTGTGCCGCCCCGTGTTCGCGGGCGGGCGGCTGATCGCGTTCGCCGCGGTGTGGGGTCACCACATGGACATCGGCGGGATCTCGGTGTCGGGGTTGCCGGCGACGTCGCGCGAGATCTTCCATGAGGGGATCCAGATCCCGCCGGTCAAGCTGTACGAGCGAGACATCCTCAACGACGCCGTCCTGAAGATCATGGCCCGCAACTCGCGCACACCGGAGATGATGATCGGCGACACACTCGCGATGGCGGCGGCGTGCACGATCACGGAGAAGCGCCTGCACGAGCTCGTGGACAAGTTCGGGTTGGACACGGTGCTCGCGTGCTTCGACACGTACGCCGCGCGGGCGCACGAGGCGATGGGCCGGCTGATCGCGGGGTTGCCCGATCGCCGGGTCGCGTTCGAGGACTTTTTGGATGACGATGGGGTGCGCGAGGGCGCGCTCCGGCTGTGCGTCGCGCTCGAGAAGCGCGGGGATCGGCTGCACCTCGACTACACGGGCACCGCGGGCCAGGCCGAGGGCGCGATCAACCTGATCCTGAACCCCAACCGCGTCACGCTCGAGATGTGGCGGTACCTGCTCAACTGGATCGGCCCGCAGCTCGGCATGGACGCGGAGGCCAGCCCCAACTACGGCGTGTTCGACCTGGTGGACGTTACGATCCCGCACCCGAGCCTGTTGTCCCCGGCGTACCCGGCCGCCGTGGGCGCGCGGCACCTGACGAGCTCGATGATCTACCGGGACACGTTCCGGGGGCTGATGAGCCAGTTGTTTCCGGGGAGCGTGCCGGCGTGCAGTAACGGTGTGATCCCCACGTACATGTTCCGCGGCACCCATCCCGTCACGGGCAAGGGGTACGTTTCGATGGAGTGCATCGCGGGCGGCGGGGGCGGCCGGCCGGACGCCGACGGCATCGATGCCCTGTGCCCCAACGCGAACCTCATCATCGCGCCCGTTGAGTTCCTTGAGACGACGTACCCGCTGCTCGTCGAGCAGACGGCGCTGCGCCGGGACACGGCGGGACCCGGCCGGTTCAGGGGCGGAGCGGGCGTCATCCGGTCGTTCGAGCTGCGCGCGCCCGAGGCCTATCTGTCATGGCTCGACGATCGCCAGACGCACCCCGCCTGGGGACTCGACGGCGGCCGGCCGGGCGTCCCCGGCGACGCCTACCTCGTTCGGGGCGGACGGACGTTCCGGCTGCCGACCAAGTACGACAACCTCCGCCTCGAGCAGGGCGATCGGATCGTCGTGCGCACCGGGGGCGGCGGGGGGAACGGCTGCCCGTGGGAGCGCTCGCCCGCGCTCGTCGCGCGCGACGTGCTGCGCGGTTTCGTCTCCGTCGCGAAGGCGCAAGAGGAGTACGGGGTGGTGTTCTTGGGAGACGAGCTTCGGGTGGACGACGCCGCGACTGAGGCGCGCCGCCGGGAACTCGCGCGGCGTCCCGTCGAACGCGTCGATCGCGGCACGGTGCTCGGCGGGCCTCCGCCAGGACGACTCCTCGAGGTGGACGGAATCCCGGAGCGGCCGTAGATGGCGGTCGCGCGTGCGGGGCCCGGCCGTCGCCGACGGCGCGTTGGCCTGCGCGCGCGGGACTAGGAGTTGTCCTTCCGTTCGTGGAAGGAACGGGCGCGCCCGACGTAGGGATCGGCGCGACGCGCGGCGCGGGAGGGGGAGTGGGAGTGACGGTGGTCGTGGGAGCGATGCGGTCCGTGGGAGTCCGGCTGGCGATTGCGGCCGGGCTCGTGCTCGTGGTGTTCAGTGTGGCCCCGTGCGCCTCGGTCGGCGCACCGGTCGGCGCGAACCAGACGCTCGTGGTTGCGGTCTCCCGCGACATGCAGAATCTCGATCCGACGAACGCCTCCTCGGACAGCTTCACCCTCGAGACGCTGACGAACGTCTACTCGTGGCTGATCGACTACAAGCTCGTGAAGCAGCCGAACGGGCAGACGATCGGCTCGCCGAACGAATTCGTCGGCGGCCTCGCGGAGTCGTTCCGGTTCACCGACGGCGGCCACAAGCTGGTCGTGACGCTCAGGCCGGGGCTCAAGTTCAGCAACGGCGATCCCCTCGACGCCGCCGCGGTGAAGTTTACCTACGACCGGTTGTACGACCAGAATGCGACGACCGCCGCGCTGACCCGCATGGCCAAGGTCATGGACAAGGACTCGGTCAAAGTGATCGACGCCCGGACCGTTGAGTTCGATATCTCGGACCCGAACACGCTCGTGCTCGGCAACATGTCGCAGTACGGGCACGCGATCCTGAACCCCCGCGTCGTCCGACCCCACATGACCGCCGCGGACCCGTCCGCGCACGAGTGGCTCAAATCGAACACCAAGGGCAACGAGACCGGACCGTACCTGCTCGAGTCGTGGGACCCGGGCGTGCAGTTCACGTTCGCTCGGAACCCGTACTACTGGGGGCCGCCCGCGAAGATCGCGCGGGTCGTCCTGCGGATCGTGCCGGATCCCTCGACGCGCCTCGCGTTGCTCAAATCCGGCGACGTCGACATCGCACGGGACCTGGCCCCGCTCGACGAGGTGGAGCTGTTGCACGATGCGAACGTCACCGTGTACCGGTTCCCGACGCGGATCACGTCGTTCCTCGGGATGAACGCGAAGATCGCCCCGTTCAACAACCCCAAGGTCCGGCAGGCGATCTCCTGGGCCACCCCGTACAACACGATCATCCGGAACGTGATGGTCGGGTTCGCGCAGCCCCTGACGAGTCCGGTGCCGGCCGGGATGCCGACTCACACCGACCAGTACTTCACGTACAAGACCGACCCCGCGAAGGCGAAGGCGCTGTTGGCCGAGGCGGGCTACCCGAACGGGCTCAGCCTCACGTTCACGTCGCGCGCCGACCTGGCCGAGTCGAAGGGCATCGCGGTGTGGGTCAAGAGCGCGCTCGCCAAGGCGGGAATGACGGTGACGATCAACGAGATGCAGGGGGCGGCGTTCACCGCGGCGCTCCAGCGGCACGAGCTGGCGTTCTTCCACCACCCGGGATGGAACTCGATCAACAACGACCCGTTCTATCACCTCTACTGGTTGCTCCAGAGCACGTGCTGCGACTACACCAACTACTCGAACGCCACGATCAACGACCTGATCAACAAGAACATCATCTCCACGGACCTCAAGGCGCGGGACGCCGCGTCGCGTCAGATTCAACAGATCGCGACCGACGAGGCGGCGTGGGTGTTCCTGTACCAACCGGATCTCGTGCTGGCGACCCGGAAGAACATCGGCGGGGTGATCTTCTACCCGGCCGACGTGCGGTTCCGGTACTACTTCATGACGAAGCAATAGCGGGGCCCCACGCGTCCGCTCCGGCTCGTCGCCCGACGGCTGCTCCTCGCCGCGCCCGTGCTGCTGGGGGTGACGCTGCTCACGTTCGTGCTGACACGCGTGCTCCCCGGCAGCCCGATCGATCAGATCGCGGGGCCGATGGCGAGTCAGGCTCAGCGCCAGGCGCTGCTCGTCCACTACGGCCTCGACCGGCCGCTGTGGGCGCAGTACGTCGCGTATCTGCGCGGGCTCGCGCAGGGTGACCTCGGGACGTCGTTCGTCACCAGCCGTCCCGTAGCCGCGGACCTCGCGGCGTTCTTCCCAGCGACGATGGAGCTGACCACCGTCGCGATGTTGCTCGCGGTCCTGCTGGGCGTGCCGCTCGGGGTGTGGGGCGCCGTCCGGCAGGGCTCCTGGGTCGACCACGTGACTCGTGTGCTCGCCGTCGCGGGCGTCGCGCTCCCGGTGTTTTGGGTGAGTCTCGTGCTGATCTACCTGTGCTTCTATCGGTGGCACCTGGTGCCCCCGCCGATGGGACGCCTCGGCGCCCTGGTCACGCCGCCCCCGACCGTGACGGGGTTCCTGCTCATCGACAGCGCGCTCGCCCGGGACTGGGCCGCGCTCGGCGACGCCGCTCGCCAGCTGATCCTGCCGGTCGCGGTGCTCGCGTTCGCCGCGGTCGCGCCGCTCGCCCGAATCGCGCGCACCAGCATGCTCGACGTCCTCGCGACGCCGTACATCCGCGCGACCCGATCGCTCGGCGTCCCATGGCGCAGCGTGGTGTGGACGTACGCGCTGCGCAACGCGATGCTGCCGGTGCTGACGATGGTCGCGATCGTGTACGGGTTTCTGCTCGGGGGGTCCGTGCTGGTGGAGACGCTGTTTGCGTGGCCGGGGATGGGGCGGTACGCGTTCAACGCGATCAGCGGCAACGACTACCCGGCCGTGCAGGGGTTCATCCTGTACGCCACGGTCGTGTACCTGGTGATCTTCGTCCTGGTCGATCTCGTCTCCGCGCTGCTCGACCCGCGCGTTCAGACGTGATGGACGGGCGGGGAAGAAGGGGGCGCCGTGGTCGCTGAGGCGGCGTACCTGCTGCGGCGAAACCCGATCACCCTTGTCGGGTTGCTGCTGCTCGTCCTGATCGCGGCCGCGTCGCTGGCCGCCCCGCTGCTGGCGCCGTACACGCCGCTGGGGACCGACCCGGGGGCGGCCCTGCAGCCGCCGAGCGCGCAGCATTGGATGGGGACCGACGAATTCGGCGAGGACGTGTGGTCGCGGGTGTTGTGGGGCGGCCGGATCGACCTCCTGATCGCGCTCGGCGCCGTCGCGATCGCGCTCGTCTCCGGCTGCGCGCTCGGCGCGCTCGCGGGGTTCTCGGGCGGATGGGCCGACGAGGTCGTGATGCGCGCAATGGACGTGCTCCAGGCGTTCCCGTCGTTCATCCTCGCGATGGGCATCGCCGCGGCGCTGGGCCCGAGCCTTCGGAACCTGATCGTCTCCGTTGCGCTGATCAACGTCGGGGTGTACGCGCGGCTGATGCGCGCGCGGCTCCTCGTCGTGAAACACGCCCCCTACGCCGAGGCCGCGCGCGGCGCAGGGAACCCGCCGTGGCGCGTGCTCCTCGTGCACCTCATCCCGAACTGCCTTACCCCGATCTTCGTGCAGTCGAGCCTGCAGTCCGGCTGGGCGATCCTGACCGCCGCCGGCCTGTCGTTCATCGGGCTCGGCGTGCGCGTGCCGACGCCCGAGTGGGGCGTGATGGTCGCGATGGGCGTGGCGCGCATCAACGCCGGTGAGTGGTGGGTTTCGTTCTACCCGGGCGTGATGATCGCGCTGGCGGTGATGGGTTTCAATCTGATCGGCGACGGTCTCCAGGACCTCCTGGACCCGCAGCGGCGGTAGCGATGCTGGACGTGCGCGGCCTCCGGGTGGCGTTCCATACGCGGCGCGGGGTCGTGCCCGCGCTGCACGGCGTGACGTTCTCGTTAGCGCCGGGCACGGTCACCGGGCTCGTCGGCGAGAGCGGGTGCGGCAAGACCCTCACCGCGCTCGCGATCATGCGTCTGCTGCGCCCACCGGCGGAAATTCAGGAGGGGGACGTGCGCTTGGAGGGGCGCGACCTCCGCTTCCTGCGCGAGCGGGAGATGGCGCGCGTCCGGGGCGAGGGGATCGCGATGATCTTCCAGCAGCCCCGCGCGTCGCTCAACCCCGTGTTTCCGGTGGCCTCGCAGCTCGTGCACGTGCTGCGGCTGCACCGCCGCCTGTCCCGGGGCGCGGCGCGGGCGGAGGGGGAGGCGCTGCTCGCACGCGTCGGTCTGGCGCGGCCGGACGCCGTGATGCGCGCGTACCCGCACCAGCTCTCGGGCGGGATGTGCCAGCGCGTCATGATCGCGCTCGCGCTGGCGTGCCGGCCGCGCGTGCTGCTTGCGGACGAGCCGACCACCGCGCTGGACGTCACGGTGCAGCTTCAAATCGTCGAGCTGCTGCGCGGGCTGCAGCGGGAGCTCGGGCTGACGGTGCTCCTGATCACGCACGATCTCGGGCTGGTCGCGGAGATGTGCGACCACGTGCACGTGATGTACGCGGGGCGCATCGTCGAGTCGGCGACGGCGGCGGCGTTGTTCCGGCGGCCGGCGCACCCGTACACGCGCGGCCTCATGGCGGCACGGGTGGGGACGGGCGGCCGGGCGCTCCCGACAGGGATCCCGGGACGCGTGCCGGCGCTCGCCGAGACGCCGTCCGGGTGCCCGTTTCATCCCCGCTGCCCGCTCGCCGGGCCCGGCTGTGCCGAGCAGGATCCCGGTTCGGAGGCGGTCGAGGCCGGTCACGCCGTGCGGTGCCACTACTGGCGGAGCGGGGTGGCGTAGGTGCTGCGCGTCGAGGGGCTCATGAAGCGATACGCCGTGCGCGGGGCAGGGGGACGGCGCCAGCAGCTGCATGCGGTCGACGGCGTGGACCTCGAGATCGCCGCGGGCGAGACGGTCGGCCTGGTCGGAGAGTCCGGCAGCGGCAAGTCGACCACCGGCCGGTGCATCCTCCGCTTCGAGGAGGCGTCGGGCGGCCGCGTGACGCTTGACGGCGCGTCCGTGACCGGCGCGCGGGAGGCGCGGCTGCGCCCGCTGCGCCGGAAGATGCAGATGGTCTACCAGGATCCGCTCGACTCCCTCAACCCCCGGATGCCGATCGGCCGGCAGATCGCGGAGCCGATCTGGCTGTTTGGTCTGGCGACGCGGCATGAGGCCGACCGACGGGTGGGGGAGCTGTTGGATCTCGTCGGGCTGCCCGCGGACCTGGCCCATCGGTACCCCCATCAGCTGTCCGGGGGACAGCAGCAGCGCGTGGCGATCGCCCGAGCGCTCGCCCCGGAACCGAGCTTTCTCATTCTCGACGAACCGACCGCGTCGCTCGACGTCTCCGTGCAGGCGCAGATCGTCCGGTTGCTGGCCGAGATCCAGAGCCGACGGGGTCTCGCGTACCTGCTCATCTCCCACGACCTCGCGCTGGTCGGCGTGCTCGCGCACCGGGTGGCGGTGATGTACCTCGGCCAGATCGTAGAGCTCGGGGCGACGGACGAGGTGTTTGCGCGACCCGCCCATCCGTACACGCGAGCGTTGTTGAGCGCGGCGCCGAAGGACACCCCCGGGGAGGAGCGCACCCGCGTGTTCTTGGGCGGCGAGCCCGCGGCGGCGATCGATCCCCCCGAGACGTGCCGCCTGCACCCGCGCTGCCCGTTTGCCGCGCCGTCGTGCCTCGACCGCCCGGCCGAGCTGCAGGGGTTCGCGCCCGGCCGGGCGGTCCGCTGCGTTCGGTTCCTCGATGAACATCTCGGCGGCGCCTGGACGTGGGTCCCAGGAGGCACCGGCACCGACGCGTAATTCCGTACCGAGCGCGCGGATCCACCGGGACCGCGCGGATCACAGGAGGTGGACCGATGCCGTTGTCGTCCGTGCTCGAGTTCGTCACCGGGCAGGCGCCGTTGTTTACGGAGCTGAGCGATCGGATCTGGGACACGCCGGAGCTCGGCCTGCATGAGACCAAGAGCAGCGCCACGCTGGCGGATGCGTTGGAGGCTGCGGGGTTCGCAGTCGAGCGTGGCGTCGCCGGGATGCCGACCGCGTTCATCGCGACCTACGGGCAAGGCGCGCCGGTCATCGCAGTGCTCGGCGAGTTCGACGCGCTGCCGGGGCTCAGCCAACAGCGCGGTGCGACGGAGCACCGCCCAATCGTTCCCAACGGTCCGGGTCACGGCTGCGGCCACAACCTGCTCGGCACCGCGGCAGCGGCCGCCGCGATGGCCGTCCGCCACGCGATCCGCCGCGGGGAGGTCAAGGGCACGGTGCGCTTCTACGGCTGTCCCGCCGAGGAGACGCTCGTCGGCAAGACGTTCCTGGTGAAGGAGGGTCGCTTCAAGGACGTGGACTGTGCGCTGACGTGGCACCCCGGCGCGGGGAACCAGCTCATGACCGAACAGCACACCGCCATGAACTCCGCGCGGTTCACGTTCCACGGGGTGGCGTCGCACGCGGCGGCGATGCCGGAGAACGGCCGCAGCGCCCTCGACGCGGTGGAGCTGATGAACGTGGGCGCGAATTTCCTGCGCGAGCACGTTCACTTCTCGACGCGCCTCCACTACGTGATCACCGACGGCGGTCTCGCGCCGAACGTCGTGCCGAATCGCGCCGAGGTCTGGTACTATGTGCGCGCGCCCCGGCGGTCTCAGGTGGAGGACGTCTACGCGCGCCTGCTCGACATCGCGCGGGGCGCCTGCCTGATGACCGGGACCACCCACGAGGTTCGGCTCGTCGCCGGGTGCTACGACACGTTGCCGAACAAAGTCCTCGACGGCGTGCTGCAGCGCACGATGGAGGCGATCGGCGCGCCGACGTACACCACCGAGGAGAAGGCGCTCGCGCGGGCGTTGCAGGCGACGTTTCCCGAGGGCGCGTTGCGCAAGGGGCTGGACGATCTGCGCCGGCGCGGCGTGGACTTGGGGCAACCCGGCGATCCCGGCACCGACCTGGTCGAACAGATCCTGCCGCCTCCGCCGTACGGCGAGCCGGCCGGCGGCTCCACGGACGTCGGCGATGTCTCCTACGTCGTGCCGACCGCGGAGATGCGGACGGTGACGGCGCCGGTCGGGATGCCGGGCCACTCCTGGCAGAACGCGGTTAGCGTCGGCAGCCCGATCGGCCGGCGGGGGATGCTGTTCGCCGCGCAGATCCTCGCCGCGGCGGTCTGCGACCTCATGAAAGACCCGGACCTGGTTCAGCGCGCGAAGGACGAGCATCGGGACGCGACCGTGTCGACGCCGTACGTCTCGCCGGTGCGGGACGTGCCGGGACCGGCGCTCGATCTGTAGGCGCGACGCCTCAAGACGCGAGCCCGCTCGATCCGGTCCCGGCATCGGGAGGGAACGCGGCGCACCGCACGACGAGACCGCCGAGAGGGAGGCCGCGATGCCGGAAGTCTACGTCCACGCCGTCAAGGGACGGACGCTCGAGCAAAAGCGCGCACTCGTGAAGGACATCACGGACGCCGTGGTCCGCAACTTCACCGTGTCTGCCGATGCGGTCATGGTGGAGATCGTGGAAGTCGAGCCGACCTGCAAGGCCAAAGGCGGCGTGCTGTTCAGCGAACGTCGGTAGGATGCCCGCGCGCCCCGCGGGGAAGGAGACCGGGTGACCTCATGGAAGTGAGCCGACATATGGCACATCGGTGGAGGACGTCATGACGCCCGGGGCACAGAGCGCCAAACTGGATCGCGAGGCCGATCTCCTGGACCGCGCCGGCCGGTACCTGGCCGGAGGCGGGCTGGGGCTGTTCGTGTTGCCCCCGGAGGTGAACCTCGTGATCGCCGAGGGCCACGGGAGCCACATCACGGACGTGTCCGGCCGGGATTTCATCGATTACCACCTCGGGTCCGGACCGGCCCTGCTCGGGCATGCCCATCCGGAGATCGTCGAGGCGGTCCAGCGGCAGGTCGCGAAGGGTTCAACCTACTACTTCCTCAACGAGCCCGCGATCCGCCTCGCCGAACGCATGGTCGGCGCGATCCCGTGCGCGGACCAGATCCATTTCACCGGATCCGGCACCGAGGCGACGTTCTTCGCGCTGCGTGTGGCGCGCGCGGCGACGGGGCGGCAGAAGATCCTCAAGTTCGAGGGCGGCTGGCATGGGATGAACGACTACGGGCTCTGGGGCACCGTGCCCTCGCATCCGAGCGCCTATCCCAACGCCGAGCCGGATTCGCGCGGGATTCCCGACGCCATCCGCGGGCAGGTGTTGGTCGCGCCGTTCAACGACGCGGCGCGCGCGGCGTCGCTCATCGAGCAGTACGCGAGCGAGCTGGCCGCGGTGATCGTGGAACCGCTCGAGCGCGTGCTGGTCCCGGTGCCGGGGTTCCTGGAGACGTTGCGCGACGTCACGCGGCGCCACGGCATCGTCTTGATCTTCGACGAGGTGGTCACGGGCTTTCGCATCGCCTGGGGCGGGGCCCAAGAGCGCTACGGCGTCGTGCCCGATCTCGCCACGTACGGCAAGGCGATGTCGGGAGGGTTCCCGATGGCGGCGATCGCGGGCCGGAGCGACGTGATGAAGCACCTCGACGCCCGGCGCGTCGACCGTGCGCACCTCGTCTGGGCCAGCGGTACGCTGAACGGCAATCCCGTGAGCTCGATCGCCGGGCTGACCGCGCTGGAGATCCTCTCGCGCCCCGGATCCCTCGAGCACTTCCACCACATCGGCGGCCGGCTGCGGCGCGAGATCGAGGCCCTGGGCGCCCGGTACGGGTTCGCCGCGCAGACGCCGGGTGAGGACGCGGTGTTCGGCGTGCGATTCACGAACCGGCGCCCGCTGCGGACCTGGGAGGACCTGCTCACCGCGGATAAGGACCTCAACCTGCGCTGGTCGATCGAGATGATCCGGCGCGGGATTCTCGTCAACCCCAACGAGAAGTTCTACCTCTCGCTGGCGCATACCGACGCCGACGTCGACCGCACGCTCGAGGCGTGCGATCAGGCGTTCGCGGCGATCAGGGGCTGACCGGAAATGGCGGAACGCACGTCGGACACGCGGTCGGGCGCGAGCTCCGGGTACGCCGACTGGCAGTTCTCGAGCTCCACGCGGCCGGTGATCCGAGGCCGCTCGCTCGTCGTCGCGTGCGGACACTACCTGGCCGCCGCGGTCGGGATGCGCATGCAGGCGCTCGGCGGCAACGCGTTCGACGCCGGCGTGGCGATGGTCTTTGCGCAGTCCGTGCTGGAGTTCCAGAGCTTCGGATTCGGCGGCGAGGTCCCGATCCTGGTGTACGACGCGCGGGAGCGCCGGGTCGTGGTGATCGACGGGAACACGCGCGCGCCGGCCGCGGCGACGATCGAGTGGTTCCGCGCGCGCGACATCGCGCTGATCCCGGGCGACGGGTTCCTGGCCGCGGGTGTCTGCGCGGTGCCCGATGCGTTGATCACCGTGCTCGACCGGTACGGCCGCCTGACGCTCGAGCAGGTGCTCGCGCCGGCGATCGAGCTGGCCGCCGGCGGCTTCCCAATGTACGAGGGCATGCTGCGGTCGATCGTCGACCATCAGGAGCGGTTCCGCACGGAGTGGCCGACCTCGGCGGCGTTGTTCCTCCCGGGCGGCGCCGTCCCCGCGCTCGGGGACACCTGGCGGAACCCCGACCTCGCGCGGACGTTCGAACGGCTCGTGGAGGCGGAGCGGGGGGCCCGGTCGCGCGGGCGCAGCGAGGCGCTCCGGGCAGCGCGGGATTGCTTCTACCGGGGCCCGATCGCGCGCGAGATCGTGGCGTACCAGCGCGACACCAAGACCCGCGACGCCAACGGAACGGTCTCGAACGGGTTGCTCGCGGAGGAGGACTTCGCCGCGTTCAACGTCCGTGTCGAGGCGCCGGTGTCGTCCGACTATTGCGGATACCAGGTCCACAAGTGCGGCCCCTGGTCGCAGGGGCCCGTGTTTCTCCAGCAGCTCGCGCTGCTCGAAGGCTTCGATCTGAAGCGGCTGGGGCTCAACTCGGCCGACTACATCCACACCGTGATCGAGGCGACCAAGCTGGCGATGGCCGACCGTGAGCGGTATTACGGCGATCCGGAGTTCGTAGACGTGCCGCTGCGCGGTCTTCTCTCGAAGGCGTACGCGGAAGCGCGGCGCGGCCTGATCGATCCGCGCGTGGCGTCCGCGGAGCTGCGGCCGGGCGACCCGTATCCGTTCGACGGACGTGCGGCGCCGTCCGGCCAGGTCGCGGTCGAGGGCCGCGGGTGGAGCGGAGGCACGACCGGCACGCGGGCCGTGGACGCCGACGGGAACATGTTCTCCGCGACGCCGAGCGGCGGATGGTTCCGCAGTTCTCCGGTGATCCCCGGGCTCGGCTTCTGCCTCGGCACGCGGATCCAGATGTTCTGGCTGCACGACCCCGCTCATCCCGGGGCGCTGGCGCCGCGGAAGCGGCCCCGCACGACGCTGACGCCCTCCCTCGTCACGCGGGAGGGGCAGCCGTATCTCGTCTTCGGCACGCCGGGGGGCGACCAGCAGGACCAGTGGACCCTGCAGTTCTTCCTCAACGTCGTGGACTTCGGCATGGACGTCCAGGATGCGATCGACGTGCCGAGCTTCCACACCGGCCACATGCCGAGCTCGTTCTATCCGCGGGCGGCCAAGCCCGCGGAGGTGACGCTCGAGGCGCGCGTGCCCGGCCCGGTGCTCGACGAGTTGCGCGCGCGGGGGCACGACGTCAAGGTCGTCGGCGCTTGGAGCCAAAACTACACGACGGCGGTCATGTACGATCCCCGGCGCCGGTTGATGGAGGGCGGCGCGAGCTCCCGCGGCGAGCGCAACTACGCAATCGGCTGGTAACGGTCGATTCGGGCCTCCCAGCGTCGCCGGGAGGGGTCGCCCGCGTCCTGCGGGGAGGGATCGATGTTCTCGGAGTCGGAGCGCGCCTACCTTCGGTCGCAGCGGCTCGCCCGGATCGCGACGGTGTCGCCGGCGGCGCAGCCGGACGTCGCGCCGGTGGCGTACGAGTTCGACGGGACGCACCTCTACGTGGGCGGGCTGTCGATGACGCGCACGCTCAAGTACCGCAACGCCCGTGCTCACCCCCGCGTCGCGATCGTGGTGGACGATGCCGGCGAGGGCCCGCGAGCCCCGCGGGGCGTGAAGATCCACGGCAGCGCGACGCTCGAGGCGCGAGACGGGCCCCGAGGGCCGAGGCCGGTCCTGAAGATCACGCCGGCGGCCCACTGGAGTTGGGGGATCGAGGGCCCGACGTTTCGCGAGGGTGCGCCCGTGATCAAAAAGACGAGCTGGTCTCGGGGATCGTGACGTCCGAGTCGGGCACCTCGTGATCGTCGACGCGCCGCCGGGGCGAGACGAGCGTCCGTGCCTCCCACACCTCGACCCCAGGGTCGATCCCACGCGGCATCCGCGAGCCATCCGGGGTCCGCGCGGGCGTCCCGACCGCACCCGCAGGCCTCCTGCTCCGCCCTCGATAGGGATTTCCGCGCGGGCCACGTATTTGATCCCCTACCTCGCCGCCTGACATCGAGTGAGGCAGGACTGCCCCGCTCTGAGCGGGGACGACCGCGACGACGCGCCAGAGGCGAGAAAGGGGCCGCGCGATGAGCGTTGTGATTCTTGATGGCGCACGCACCGCGTTCGGCCGCTTCGGCGGAGGTCTCCACCGCGTCTCGGCCACCCAGCTCGGCGTCGCGGCGGCACGCGGTGCCTTGACGAAGTCCGGGGTCGCTCCCAACGCCGTCGACCACGTTGCGTTCGGCAACGTCGTGCAATCGAGCGGGGATGCCGTGTACCTGGCGCGCCACATCGGGCTCGGCGCCGGCCTTCGCATCGAGTGTCCCGCGGTGACCCTCAACCGCCTGTGCGGATCGGGGCTTGAAGCGGCGGTCTACGGCGCCCGGCTGATCGAGGCGCGGGAAGCCGACGTGGTGCTGGCCGGCGGCGCGGAAAACATGAGCCAGGCCCCGTTCGTCGTCCGGGGCGCCCGCGAAGGGCTGCCGCTCGGACCGGCGACCTTGGACGACACGTTGTGGGCCGCGCTGACCGACCAGGCCTGCGGACTCGGGATGGCGGAAACCGCCGAAAATTTGGCAGACCGCTACCACCTCACGCGGGAGGCGCAGGACGAGTTTGCGGCTCGGAGTCACGCCCTGGCCGCCCGCGCGCGGACGAGCGGCCGGTTCGCCGAAGAAATCATCCCGGTCGATGCGCCGGGTCCCGGTGGACGCACCGCGGCGGTCGCCGAGGACGAGCACATTCGGCCCGAGAGCACCGTGGACAGACTCGGCAAGTTGCCCGCGCGGTTTCGGGAGGCCGGCACGGTCACCGCTGGAAACAGCAGCGGCATCAACGACGGCGCGGCGGCCGTGGTCCTCGCCTCGCCCGGCGCGGCCGACCGTCTGGGTGCCCGGCCGCTCGGTCGCTTGGTCTCGTGGGCCGCAGTCGGCGTGCCTCCGGACATCATGGGCATCGGGCCGGCCCCGGCGAGCCGGGAGGCGCTTGCGCGTGCCGAACTGCGGCTTGACCAGATGGATGTCATCGAGATCAACGAGGCGTTTGCCGCGCAGTACCTGGCGGTCGAGGCCGAGTTGGGACTCGATCGCGCCCGCGTCAACATCAACGGGGGGGCGATTGCACTCGGGCATCCGATCGGCGCAAGCGGCGCGCGGCTGCTGCTGACTCTGCTCTACGAACTTCGGCATCGCGGCGGACGGTACGGCCTGGCGTCCCTCTGCATCGGCGGGGGGCAGGGGATCGCTGCGGTGGTCGAGGCTGCCTGAGGCCGCACCACCGACGGGAGGGCGACGTGGAGACCGGCACGGAGACGAGGACCGCGGCCGTTGACGGTCGGGTGGTCCACGCGCTGTGCGTCGTCGGCGCCGGAGCGATGGGCCACCAGATCGCGATGCTGGGTGCGCTCGCCGGCTGCCGGACGTCCGTCGTGGACGTGCGGGCGGAGGCGCTGGACACCGCGCGGAGCAGCGTCCGAGCACACGCGGAGCGGTGGACGCAGCACAACCGCCTGACCGAAGCGCAGGCGGCGGACGCCCTGGCGCGGCTGCGCTGGTCCACCTCGTTGGCGGACGGCGCGGCGGAGGCGGATTTCGTCATCGAGGCGGTGGTCGAACGGCTCGACGAGAAGCAGGCGGTCTTCCGCGCGCTCGATCGCCTGGCGCCCGCTCACGCGATCCTCGCCACGAACTCCAGCACGATTCGCGCGTCCCTCCTCGCCTCGGTGACCGCGCGCCCCGATCGCGTCTGCAACATGCATTTCTTCAACCCGCCGCTCGTCATCGAACTCGTCGAGGTGGGGATGTCTCCGCAGACCAGCGAGACGACGGCCGCGACCGCGATGCAGCTCGCCCGCCGCATGCGCCGCACCCCCGTGCTGCTGCGCAAAGAGATCTCCGGATTCCTGGTCAACCGCATCCTCGCCGCCCTCGTCGACGAGGCGGTGCGTCTCTACGAGGGCGGGATCGCGTCGTTCGAAGACATCGACATCGCGGTGAAGAAGGGGCTGGGCCACCCGATGGGCCCGTTCGAACTGATGGACTTCGTCGGCATCGACGTTGCGCACGACGTCCGGATGCAGCGGTTCCAAGAAACCGGCGACCCCGCGCAGCGCCCCGCGCGCAGCGTGACCGACAAGTGCGAGCGCGGCGAGTTTGGGCGCAAGACCGGCAAGGGATGGTACACGTACCCGTCGCCGTCCGCCGGTGCGACCCGGCGTGACGGCGCGGACGGTGGGGAGTGAGCAGGAGATGGGCGCGCCGCACCCCGTAGGCGGACAGTGGCTGCTCGAACCGTCTCTCCCCGGGGACGTGTACACGCCCGAGCGCTTCACGGACGAACACCGCCTCATGGCCCGCTCCGTCCGAACGTGGCTCCAGCACGAGGTCGAGCCGGTCGACGCGCGGCTGGAGGAGAAGGATCTGTCTCTCCTCAAGAGCGTGCTCAGGAAGGCCGCCGACCTCGGCGTCTTCGCGGCGGATGTGCCGGCCGACTACGGAGGCCTGGAGAGCGACCGCATCATGGGCCTGGTGCTGGCCGAGACCATCTCCCGCGGGTCCCTCTCGTCGAGCGTTGGCGCACACGTGACGATCGGGATGCTGCCGATCGTCTTCTTCGGCACACCCGCCCAGCGTGCGCGCTATCTGCCACGGATGGTGACGGGGGAGCTGATCGGCGCCTACGCGCTGACCGAACCGACCGCCGGCTCGGATGCCCTCTCGATCCGCACCCGCGCGGTGCCGGAGCCGGGCGGCGCGGCGTACCGCATCAGCGGCACCAAGCAGTTCATCACGAATGGGGGCATCGCCGACGTCTTCATCCTGTACGCCAAAGTCGACGGGACCCAGTTCACGTGCTTCATCATCGACCGCGAGACGCCCGGGTTCGCCGTCGGCCCCGAGGAACACAAGCTCGGCATCACCGGGTCGTCGACCACGTCGTTGTTCCTGGACGACGTCCGGGTCCCTCGCGACCGCGTGCTCGGTGAGATTGGCCGGGGGCACACGATCGCGTTCAATATCCTGAACGTCGGCCGGCTCAAACTGGCCGCGGGGTGCGTCGGCGCGGCCAAGCACGCCCTCCGTCACGCGGTGGCGTATGCGCAAGAGCGCTCCCAGTTCGGGCATCCGATCGCGTCGTTCGGGCTGATCCGGCAGAAACTTGCGGCGATGGCCACGCGCCTGTATCTCGCCGAGAGCATGGTGTACCGCGCGGGCGGCCTGCTCGATCGCGCCCTGGGCCGAGTCGACCGCGACGGAGACGCGGAGCCCAAAGACGTGGCCGGGGCACTCGAGGAGCACGCGCCCGAGTGCGCGATCAACAAGGTCTTCGCCTCTGAGATGCTCGATCTGGTCGTGGACGAGATGGTGCAGATCTACGGGGGCTCCGGGTTCATCGAATCGTATCCCGCCGCGCGGGCGTACCGGGACGCGCGCATCAACCGGCTGTACGAAGGCACGAACGAGATCAACCGGCTGCTGATCTCCGGACAACTCCTCCGCCGGGCCGCCGGCGGACGCCTGCCGCTTCTGGACGCGGCGCGACACGCCGCCGACACGCTCGGTCAAGCCGCGACCGGGCCGACGCCACCCGGCGGGGAGAGTGACCCCGCCGATGTGCTGTCGCGGATGAAGACGGTCGCGCTCGCGTGTCTCGGACGGGCCATCGAGCGGTTCGGGAAGGAGGTCACCGAGCAGCAGGAGGTCCTGGCCTGGCTCAGCGACTTGATCATCACGGTGTTTGCCGTTGAGTCCGGCGTGCTGCGCGCGCGCCAGAACGGCGGGGCGTCGGGCGACGGCCTGATGGCGCGGATCGGCGCGCTGGCCGCGGCCGAGGCGCTGCCGTCCTTCGCCGATGCCGCGGCCAGGATCGTGGTGGCGGCCGAAGGGACCGCGGGGGCCCGCCAGACGCTCGCCGGCGTCCAGCGGTTGCTAGCGACGACGCCGGTGGACCCTGTCGCGGGACCCCGGGCGGTCGCGGAGAGCGTGCTCGAGATGGGCGGATACCGGCTGGGACTGCCGGCGGTGTAGGGACGAACCCGAGGAGGGACGCAGACGATGGCGACGATGCGGTACCAGTTGACGTTGCCGGCCATGCTCGAACGAGGCGAGGGGCTCTTCCCGGGGCGGGAGATCGTATCGCGGACCGCCTCCGGGATCTTCCGGTACACGTACCGAGACTTCGGACAGCGGGTGCGACGGCTGGCCTCGGCGCTCACCACGCTCGGCGTGCGCAAGGGTGATCGCGTCGCCACGTTGGCCTGGAACCAGCACCGGCACCTGGAGGCGTACTTCGCGATTCCGTCGATCGGTGCGGTGTACCACACCCTGAATCTCCGGTTGCCCCAGGCGCACCTCACCCACATCATCAACCATGCCGAGGATGGGATCATCCTCGTTGATGCGGACCTGATCCCGCTGCTGGAAGCGATCGCGCCGCAACTGACGACCGTCACCCGCTACATCGTCATGAGCGACGGCGATGTTCCGGCCACCGGGCTGCCGAACGTGTCGTCCTACGAGCAGCTGCTGTCGTCGGCGGCGCCGATGCGTCGGTGGCCGGAGCTGGACGAGTGGGACCCGGCCGGCATGTGCTTCTCTTCAGCCACGACCGGCATGCCGAAAGGCGTCACGTTTACGCACCGGGCCCTGTGGCTACACGGACTGGCGCTGTCGCTGGCGGACACGGTCGCGGTCTCGCAGCAGGATACGATCCTGCCCATTGTGCCGATGTTCCACGTCAACGCGTGGGGCCTTCCGTTTTCCGGCGTGTGGATGGGCGCCAAGCTGGTGCTGCCCGGGCCGCGCCCGGACGCGCGTGCGTACTGCGAGCTGATCCAGAACGAGAAGGTGACGCTGGCGGCCGGGGTCCCATCCGTGTGGATGGCGGTCCTCGCGCTGCTGGAGAACGAGACATTCGACCTATCGAGCCTGAACCGGGTGTTGTGCGGCGGGTCCGCAGCGCCGCGCGCGGTGATCGAGGGCATGGAGAAGCGGCTCGGCGCGCGGTTCATCCACGCGTACGGCATGACCGAGGCCGCGCCGCTCACGCACGTGTGCAGCCTCAAGCCGCACATGGCGGCGTGGGACGACGACCGCAGGTACGACGTGAAGGTTCGGCAAGGGCTCCTCGTCCCCGGCCTGGAGATGCGGGTCGTGGGCGGTGATGGCGGCGACGTGCCGTGGGACGGCAAGACGATGGGCGAGGTCTGGCTCCGCGGCCCCTGGATCGCCGATGAATACTATCGGGACCCACGCACGGCCGACACGTTTCAGAACGGCTGGTACCGCACGGGGGACGTGGCGACGGTCGACCCCGAGGGATATCTCGGCATCGTCGACCGGATGAAGGACGTCATCAAGTCCGGCGGCGAGTGGATCTCGTCGGTCGATCTCGAGAACGCGATCATCGCCCATCCCTCGGTCGCCGAGGCATCGGTCGTCGGCGTCGCGCATCCCAAGTGGCAGGAGCGGCCCCTGGCCTGCGTCGTCGCCAAGCCCGGGCGCACGGTGACGAAGGAAGACATTCTCGAGCACCTCAAGGGCCGGTTCCCATCCTGGTGGACGCCCGACGACGTGGTCTTCATCGCCGAAGTGCCGAAGACGAGCGTCGGCAAATACGACAAGAAAGTGCTCCGGGAGCGGTACGCAAACTACCTGTTGGAGGCCAAGACCGAGCGGGCGCGCTGAGCACACCCCAACGCTCCGCTGGCCAGGGTTGAGTCGACTCGCCTCCGGCGCGCCCTATCCCGGGTCGCGCTCCGAGCCCGGTGGCGTTCCGTGGTCGGAGGATCCCTCCCCAGGCGCGGTTTCCGGCGCCGGTGCGCTTGGTGCATCGGGGGCAGGGGACGGTGGCGTGTCGCGATGTCCGCGCCGCCCGCGACCGCCCGCCACCAGCACGTAGAGCACGGGGATAAAGAAGATCCCCATCAAGGTGGCCGTGGTCATGCCGCCCACCACGCCGGTGCCGAGCGAGTGGCGCGAGTTGGCGCCGGCGCCCGTGGCGAACACCATCGGCATCGCGGCGAACACGAACGCGAGCGACGTCATCAGGATCGGGCGAAGCCGCAACCGCGCCCCCGCGATCGCGGCGTCGATCACAGGCAACCCCTCCCGTTCATGCTGTTCCTTGGCGAACTCGACGATCAGGATCGCGTTCTTCGCCGTGAGACCGATGAGCATGACCAGTCCGATTTGCACGTAGACATCGCTGAGCACATCCCGGAACAGGATCCCGCGCACCATAATAGCCGCGAGCGAGCCGAACGCCGCGATGGGCACGCTGAGCAAGATGCTGAACGGAATGGACCAGCTCTCGTAGAGCGCCGCGAGAAGCAGAAACACGAGCACGAGCGCGAGCATGAAGATCAGCGCCTGAGTGCCCCCGGCCTGTTTCTCCTGATAGGCCAACCCGGTCCACTCGTATCCGTACCCGGCGGGAAGCGCCGTGCGCGCCACCTGTTCCATCACGTCGATCGCACGCGCGGAGCTGGCGCCGAACGGGGCCTGCCCGTCGATCTCGGCGGCATAGTAGCCGTTGTAGCGCGTGACGGTCGCCGGTCCGCTGCCCGGGGTGACCGCGACGAGCGTGCTGAGCGGCACCATGCCGCCTGCCGCGCTGCGGACGTACAGCCCCCCGATGTTGTCCGCGGTCATGCGGAACGCCGGCTCGGCCTGGATCATGACCTTGTAAACCCGCCCGAAGAGGGTCACGTTGTTGATCTGCAGCCCGCCGAGGAACGCGGACAGGCCCTGGTAGACGCTGTCCAACGACACGCCGAGGGTCGCGGCTTTGTCCCGGTTCACGACCACGTTGTAGCGCGGCGTCGTCGTGCGGAACCCGGTGGACAGCGCGGTCACCTCGGGATGGGTGCTCGCGGCGCCGATGACCCCCTGCGCCACCCGCGCCAGCGCGTTGAAGTCGCTGGTGCCGTTTCGGTCTTCCGCGATGAACTGGAACCCGTTGACGTTGCCCTCCCCGGGGAGCGGCGGAAGCGGGAACGCGAACCCGATCGCTTCGGGAAACCGGGAGAACGCGGCGTTGGCGCGCACGAGGAGCGGAAACAGCTGCTCGTCGCGGGAGCGGCGTTCGTCCCAGGGCCGCAGGGTGACGAACGCGGCAAAGGCGTTGGAGTTGATGACCCCGCCGCCGAGAATGTCGTAGCCCCCGATCGTAAAGATCTGGTCGACGCCGGGAAGAGTCCGCAGGAACTGCTCGGCCTTCCGCTCGACGTTTTCGGTGCGATCCTGCGTTGCCCCGTCGGGCAGGCGGAACGCGACGACGAAGAACCCCTGGTCCTCGATCGGCACGAACGTTGACGGTAGGATGCGTACGATCTCGAACGCGATCAGGGCGACAAGCGCGAGGGCGACGAGCATACCCCACCGGACGCGGATCGCCCAGCGGAGCAGCCTGATGTAGAGATCGGTGCCCCACGCGAAGAGGGCGTTGAACCCCCCGAAGAACCAGGCGAGCGGCCCGCGGGCGGCGGCGCGGGGCTGCAGCAGCAGCCCGCAGAGCGCCGGCGTCAGCGTGAGCGCCACCAGCCCAGAGAGGGTCACGGCCGAGACCAGGGTGAGCGCAAACTGCCGGTACAGCTGTCCGCTGAGGCCGCCGATGAAGGCGGTCGGGAGGAACACGGCGTCGAGCACGAGCACGATGCCGATGATGGGCGCCTGGACCTGGCGCATCGCGGCCTCCGCTGCGGCGAGCGGCGCAAGGCCCTCATCGATGTGGCGCTCCACCGCTTCGACGACGACGATCGCGTCGTCCACGACAAGCCCGATCGCGAGCGTCAGGGCGAACATCGTCAAGATGTTGACGGTGAAGCCCAAGGCGTTGAAGATCGCAAACGCGCCGATGAGGGACACGGGGATGGCGAGCATCGGGATGAGGGTCGCGCGGGCCCGGCCGAGGAAGACCGTGACGACGACGAGGACGAGGAGCACCGCCAGCCCGAGGGTTCGGGTGACGTCGTTCAGCGCCGCGGTGATGAACAGCGTGCTGTCGAACGCGATGTCCGCGGTGAGTTCCGGCGGGAACTGCTTAGACAGGCCCGCGAGCGCGGCGCGCACCCCCTGGGACGCCGCCAGTGCGTTCGACCCCGGGCTCTGCAGAAGAATGATGATGGCGGAGGGGTGCCCATTCCGCCAGCCGCTCGTGCCGTAATCCTGCGCGCCGAGTTCGGTCCGCGCGACGTCCCGCAGGCGCACGACGGTGCCGTCGGGCAGCGTGTGCACCGCGATGTTGTCGAGCTGGCTCGCATCCGACACCTGTCCGTTCGCGGTTACCGTGTACTGGATCTGCGTGCCCGGGAGGCTCGGCCGCAGTCCGAGCGTCCCGGTCGGGGCGATGACGTTTTGCGACGTGATCGCGTTCGACACGTCGCCCGACGTCAACCCGAGCGCCGCCAGCCGGTCGGGGCTCAGCCAGGCGCGGAGCGCGTAGCTCCGCTGCGGGAAGATGAAGTAGTCGCCGATGCCGGGAACCCGGAGGAACGGATCCACCAAGTGGAGCAACGCGTAGTTGGAGAGAAACGTGGGGTCGTAGCTGTCGTCCGGCGAGTACACTGAGACGCCCATCAAGAAGTTGGGTGACGCCTTGCGTACCGTGAGGCCGAAATTGTTCACGGCGGCGGGCAGGTTGGCGGAGGCTTGACTGACGCGGTTCTGGACCGCCACGGCATCGAGGTCGGGGTCGGTCCCGAGCGCGAAGGTCACGGTCAACGTGTACTGCCCGTTCGCCGTGCTCTGCGATTGCATATAGAGCACGCCGGGGGTTCCGTTGACGGCCTCCTCGATCGGTACGGCGACGTTCTGGGCGACCACCTCTGCGCTCGCGCCGATGTAGGTGGTGCTGACGGTCACGGTCGGAGGCGCGATGTTCGGGTACTGCTCGCGCGGGAGCGCGGTGTAGGACAGGGCGCCAACGATGACGATCAATATCGAGATCGCCATCGCGAAGATCGGGCGGTGAATGAAGAACCGACTCAGCACGGGCGGCCCCCGGTCGGAACCGCGAGCCCGTTCGTCCCGGGGAGGGGCGGTGCGGGCCGGGTCGTCGGCGACACCCGGATCCCCGGGCGCACCTTTTGCACACCCTCCACGATCACTCGCTCCCCGGCGCGCACGCCGTCGAGGACGATGAAGAACTGCCCGTACGGCCCACCGTCCGTGAGCGACCGCACCGAGACCGTGTTGTCCGACCCAACCACGAACACCGTCTTGACGCCCTGCACTTCCTGGATCGCCACCTGCGGGACGAGGACGGTGTTCGGACGATCCTGCAGCTTGGCGCGCACCCGAGCATACATGCCCGGCCGCAGCAGCCGCTCGGGATTGGGGAATACCGCTTGCACGATGATCGTCCCGGTCTGCGGATCCACGGCCCGGTCAAGGGTCCGGAACGTGCCGGGGTGCGGATAGGTGCTGCCGTCCGCCAGCACCAACTGGAACGACGGCACGTTCAGGGCGCTCGCTCCCGTGCGGGCCGCCTCCGTGGAGGCGCGCTTCAGGAGGCCGAGGAACGTCACCTCGCTCAAATGGAACTGCGCGACGATCGGGTCCACCGTGGACATCGTCGCGAGCTGCGCGTTGGCCCCGACGAGGTTGCCCTGATCCACGCTCAACAGCCCGACGACGCCGTCGACCGGCGCCTGGACCGTCGTATAGTGGAGGTTCAGCTGGGCCTGCGTCACGGCCGCCTGGGCCTGCTGGACGCCCGCGCGGGCCTGCTGGATGCCGGTCTGCGTCGACAGGGCCGTGTTCTTCACCACCGCGACTTGCGCCGCCACGTTGGCCGCCGCCGCCTGCTCCGCCGCGGTATCGTTGTCCAGCTGCTGCTGGGCGACCGCCTGCTGCGCCACGAGATAGCGGTCGCGCTCCACCTGCTTCTGGGCGTTCACCTGCGTCGCTTGGAGTGCCGCCAGTTGCGCCTTGGCCTGGGCGAGCTGCACCTGTTCGAGCGCCTGCTGCAGGTTGGCCTGCGCGGTCGCCAGCTGCGCCTGCGCCGATTGGAGCGCCGCCGTGTACGGACGCTGATCGATGACGAACAGCAGCTGTCCGTGTTTCACCTCGGCGCCCTGCTTAAACAGGACCTGCTCGAGCGTGCCGCCGATCTGTGCCTTCAGGTCGACGGTCTGGACGGCGACTGTTTGGGCCACGTTCTCTTCGTAGATCGGCACGGTCCGCTGGATCGCCTCCGTGACGACGACGGCCGGAGGCGGCGGGGCGACGGCCCGAGTGTCTGGCGTCCGTGCCCGGGCGCTGCACCCGGCGAGGACCAAGCCGGCGATCGCGGCCGTCAGCGCGAGGCCCCGCCGGCGCCATCCGTGGTGCGGGGACGATCGAACCGGTTGTGGCGGCCTCGCCGAGGGGCGCGGTGCGCCCGTCCGGTATGTCATGGGTCCATCCCACCTCTCCGATTAGCTTGTTAGCTTGGACGCCCCGCGCCCGCTCCCTGCCCGGCCGGGCGGGCACACGGTACCCCGGGGTCCCGGGGGCAACTGCGGTCCCTACGCTAAACGACGCGAACGGCGGCGCGCATCCGCGGCGCGTCGGTTGGACCCCCCCGGGTGCCGAGGAAGCGGCGGCGATTTCGGCTACGCGACGGAGCGAAGCCGCGGGTCGAACGCGTCACGGACCGCATTCCCGAGCAGGTTGAAGCCGAGCACGGCGAAGAAGATCGCCATCCCCGGAAACGTCGGATACCACCAGGCATCCACCATGTAGCTGCGCGCCTGTGCGATGATCGCGCCCCACTCCGGCGTGGGCGGCTGCGCGCCGAGGCCGATGAAGCTCAGGCTCGCCGTCGCCAGGATCGCGAACCCGATGTCGATCGAAGCCTGGATCACGACCGTCGTGCCGACGTTGGGGAGGAGGTGGCGGAGCAAGATGCGCGGTCGCCCCGCGCCGAGGGAGACGGCGGCCTGGACGTACTCCTGCTCGCGCATCGACAGCAACTGCCCGCGAACGAGGCGGGTGTACCACGGCCACCACGACAGGGCGATCGCGAGCACGGTGTTGGACAACCCGGCCCCCAGCGTCGCGGCGATCGCGACCGCCAGGACGAGCCGCGGAAACGCGAGAAACACGTCGGTGGTGCGCATCAGCACTTCATCCACCCATCCGCCCCAGTAGCCCGCGATCAGCCCGAGACCGACGCCGAGCACCATCGCCAAGACGAGGACGACGACGGCGACGGCGAGGGAGATGCGGGCGCCGGTGAGCACCCGGCTGAGCAGATCCCGCCCCAGGTCGTCGGTCCCGAACCAGTGGTTGGGCGACGGGCCTTGGAGCTTCTCCGCGGCCGAGATGTGGAACGGATCGTGCGGCGCCACCGCCGGGCCGAACAACGCGACCAGGACCAGCAGCGCGACGCTCGCCGCGCCGATCCACGCTCCCGGGATGCGCGTGAGCAGCCGGAACGAGCGGCGCAGATAGCTCGTCCCGGCGGTGGTCCCGATACTAGTAGCGGATGCGGGGGTCGACGACAGCATACAGGATGTCCACGCCGAGGTTGATCAGGACGAACATCACGGTCAGGAGCAGAGACGTCCCCATGATCGCCGAGTAGTCGAGCGTCGTGATTGCGTTGACGCTGTAGAGCCCGACGCCCGGCCAGTTGAAGATCAACTCGACCAGGAAGACGCCACCGAGCAGGCTGCTGGTGTACAGTCCCAGGACGGTGATCACCGGGATGAGCGCGTTGCGCAGTCCGTGGTGGAGGAACACGCGCTTCGACACCAGGCCCTTGGCCCAGGCGGTTCGGACGTAGTCCTGCGAAAGGACCTCGAGCATCGTTGAGCGCGTCATCCGGATCGTGGGCGCGAGCGCCGTGAGCGCGAGCGTCAGGCTCGGCAGGACGAGGTGGAGCGCGGCGCTCTGCAGGTCCCCGAGGTTGCCGGCGAGCGCGCTGTCCACCACGTACAGGCCCGTCACGTGCGGCGGGGCCGTCGCCGTGATGGCGAGGCGTCCTGCGAGCGGGAACCAGTTCAGCCACCGGACGAAGATGAGCTGCAGCAGGATGCCAAAGAAGAAGATCGGGAACGAGAGCCCGCTCACACTCAGGACCTGCGCGAGCAGGTCGATCACACTGCCGGACCGGACGGCGGAGAGCACGCCGATGGGGATGCCGACGACGATGGTCAGCAGCATCGCGGCTCCCGCGAGTTCGATCGTCGCGGGGACGTACTCCGTCAGGTCGCTCAGCACCGGGCTGTTGGTCTGCATCGCCATGCCGAGGTCCCCGCGCGCCAGCTTCCCGAGGTACACGACGTACTGCACGGGCAGGGGCCGGTCCAGGCCGAACGCGTGCCGGACCGCGGCGACCTGATCCGGCCCGGCGTGCTCGCCGGCGATCAGCTTCGCGGGGTCCGCCGGGACGAGATGGGTGAGGATAAAAAGAAGCAGGCTCACCCCGACCAGCAACGGCGGGAGCAGGGCGAGCCTTCTCAGGATGTAGGCAGCCAACGGCTGCGGCGCCGGCTAGCTCTTCGAGATCGCGTACAGGTCGAACGTATTGCCCAGGTACGGATTGAAGCTGTACCCTTGGACGTTCGACCGCATCGGTACGCGGTTGATCAAGGTCCCGATGAAAATCGCGGCGGCCTCGTTCACGATGACCTTCTGGGCGTCTTTGTACAGCTGGATGCGCTTCGGCTGGTTCGTGATCTGGTTCGCCTGCTTCATCAGCGCTTCGACCTTGTCGTTCGCGTAGAAGCTGAAGTTCCACCCCGCGGTGCCCCACGCGTCCTTGCCGAACGTGGCGTCGAGCATCGACGAGGGGTCCGCGTAGTCGGGGTAGTTGCGGATCGGCAGCAGGTCCGGCGCGGTCTCCGGCTTGCCGGCCTTGTCCAGCAGGACGGAGGACTGCATCTCCTGGATCGTGACGGTGATGTTGAGCGGTTTGAGCTGCGCCTGGATGATCTGCGCGACCTTCTGGTACGTCGGGTCGCCCTGGAACACGAGCAGGCTCAACGTGAAGCCGCCGGTCGGATGGCTCGACTCGCTGAGGAGCTGCTTGGCTTTCGCCATGTCCAGATGGTACGGCTTGTCTTCGGCAAAGAGATGCGCCGGATCCGTGTTGGGCAGCGGGCCGTACAGCGGGTCCAGCTTGCCGTTGAAGATCAGGTCCCGGGCGCCATTGTAGTCGAACGCATAGGAGATCGCCTGCCGGATCTTCACGTCGTTGAGCGGCGGGCGTTGGCAGTGCATCGCGATGTAGAAGATTCGCTGGGTCGGGAACGACGCGACCTTGATCCCGTTCTCCTTCGAGAGCGCGTCGATGAGGTCGGGTGCCACGATCGTGAGGACGTCCGCATCGGCCTGTTCGAGCATCAGGCGTTGCGTCGACGCCTCCGGGGTGATCTTGAAGATGATCCGCTTCACGTGCTGCCCCTGCCACCCGCCCCAGTACCCCGGGAACGCTGAGAGCACGACCTGCCCGGCGCCCTTGTCATAGCTCTCCAGCACGTACGGTCCGGTGCCGGCCGCGTTGGTCGCGAGCCAGCCCTGCCCCATGTCGGTGCCGGACGTATGCGCGGCGATCGCCGCCGGGCTGACCATCAGCGCGCCCGACACGGCCGCCAGCTTGGCCGCGAACGCCGCGTCGGGGCCGGTCAGGTTGAACTTGACCGTCAGCGGGTCGGGGGTGTCGATGGTGTCGACGACGCCCTTGTACGCGTAGCCCATGCCCCGGTTGATCTTGATCAGGCGCTCGACCGTGCTCTTGACCGCCGCGGACGTGAACGCCGTCCCGTCATGGAACTTGACGCCGGACCGCAACTTGAACGTCCAGACCTTCGCGTCCGGCGTGCTCTGCCACGACGTTGCGAGCCTCGGGACGATCTGCGCCGTGGCGCCCCGCAGCGTCACGAGACTTTCGTAGATGCCCCGGGTGATGCGGACGGTGTTGTCGTAGACGATGTTGGGGTCCAGGGTCTGCACCGACGTGTCCTGCGCCACGACCAACGTGTCTGGGCCCGCCGCGGCCGCCGCGGCGCCCCCGGGACGGAGCAGATCGTCGAGGCCGGCCGTGCCGGCCCCAAGCGCGGCCGCGCCGAGGCCGAGGGTCTGGAGGAACCTGCGGCGAGAGATCCCCGACCGCCAACCACCATGCGTCATCGTGTCCCCTCCTTCACGAATGATGCTGTTCCGCCTACGGTCGTTCCGCCTGGATCGTTCCGGCGACAATGGCCGACACGTTTCGTGAGCGGTCGGGGCGAGTCCTCTGTGGCCCGTTACATACCGCTTGCGAGACAGTCCTCCGCCGCGCGGCAGGCGGTTCGCACCGCATCGACCACCGCGTTGCGGCCGCGTACCAGATCGACGCGGAGGAACCGGGCCTCGTCGCTGTCTGGGGCCAGCGCCCCAAGCCGCCGGGCGGCCGCGAGTCGCGGCAGGAACGTGTGGTCGAGCGCCGGGTCGTGCGCGTACCGCCCGGCGACCGTGTACGTCGCCGGGATGAGCGCGCGTCCGAGCGCCCGTAGACAGTCGTTGATCGCCCCCGCGCGCGCGCCGGTGGCCCCGGCGGCAGCGCGCTGCACCCGTGCGCAGAGCGCCTCCAGGCGCGCGACCGCGTCGATCGCCGGCGAGAGGTCGAACGACGGTCCGGCGTCGCCGGCCAGGCCCTCCAACCGACCCCGGAGATCGGCCGCGCTCGCGGTGTAGTCGAGCGGGAGGACCGGGTCCGTGAGCAGGCGGTCCAGGGCCAGCGCGAAGACCTTGGCGTCCCGCGCGAGCCGCGCCGGGTCGATCTTGTCCAGGGTATCGTGCGGGGTGTGCCACCACCACCCGAGGCTGCCGTCGTCCTGGTGCGAGAGAGAGCCGAACAGTGACGGGATCCCGATCCCCGTGAACGACTGGTCGGAGTCGCGGCCGACGCGCTTGGGCGTGAGTTCCGCCCCCGCCACCTGTCGGACGGCCCAGACGCCGAGCCCCGCCGTCTCGGGCATCGAGTTCGTGACAAACCGGTCCGCCCCCACCGCCCCCACGGAGTCGATGTTCACGTGCGCGACGCAGTGGTCGGCGAGGTCGAACCAGTGATTGTCCGCGTACCACGCCGACGACGAATACCGGCCGTGGGAGTGGCCGGACCACAGGGCGAGGCGGAGGCCGCGGCGGAACCCGCCGCGTCGGGGCGCAAGTACTCTCGCGACCTCGAGCATCGTCGCGTTGGCGCTCCCGTTGTCCATCGCGCCGAGGTGCCACCCGTCGAGGTGCCCTGAGAACAGGACGAACATCTCCGCCTCGGCGTCGGGGTGCCCGGGGCTGAGATCGGCGATGACGATCGGCGTCCCGGTCCAGCCGGTCCGGACGTCCGCCGTCATGTGGACCATCGCGGGACCGTCCTCGCAGAGGCGGCGCAGCCGCTGGCCGTCCTCTTGGTGCACGGAGACCATCGGAATGCGCGGCAGGGTGCCGGCCGTGCTCGGGGCTGGGTTGCCCCAGACGGGGGAGACGCACATCTCATGCGCATGCCGGCCACTGATGAAGATGAGCCCCGCCACGCCCAACTCGGTCCCCGCGACCGCCTGCTCGGGGGTTGCGAGATCGTCGATGAGCGCGATCTTCCCGGCGGCGCCGGCGCGCGCGTAGTCCTCGGGGCGGCCCTTGCCGACGTAAACGAGATCGCCGGACACACCGGCCACCCCGGTCGATCGCCCCATCGAGTGCGTGATGCAGAAGACCTCGCGCGGCTCGGGGCGCGTGACGCGCAGCGTCGCCGCGCCGGGCAGGCTGATGTAGGCGTCGTGCGTCACGACCTGCGCGGCATAGCCGAACCCGCGGAGCTGTGCCGCCGCGTACGTCGCGGCGTGCTGCTCGTCCGGACTGCCGGACAGGCGTGTCCAGCGCGCGATTTCCCGATTGTACTCGACAAGGTGAGACTGCGAGACTAGGTCCAACTCGAGCACGGGGTTCCCTCCTTCGCGGTACTGCAGATGGCCCACGTCTCCCGCTGGGGTGGCGCAGGCCGCCGGGCGCCTCGAGAACTTCTCGGCACGACCCTGTCGCGTCCTCTCCGTCGTGCAGCACCGCGCCGGCGTGACCCGTGGGAGTGGCCGTGTCAGTTTGTTACAATGGCGCCGATCTGTCGGCTGTGACGGTCGGGCGTGCCGGATCGGGGCCAGCCGCGCGTGAAGAGGAACAATGCGATGAGCCATGTACGCCAGACGCACGGCCACCGCGTCGTCGTGGCGCCTGGCTGCGTCATCCCATATCAGGCGCCGTCGGCGAACCTGCTCGCGGCGCGGCGGGAGGTCGACGGCCTCACCCCGGCGTGGCCAGGGCGGGGCGGGGATGAGGGATGCCGGTACCGTTCTTCCTCGCGCTCAACCTCGCCGAGTGCGCGATCTTCCTCGCCGCGTACCTCTATATGCGCGTCTACCGTCCGCGGGATGTGCGGTGGACCGCGGCCGTGGTGGCGCTCGCGGCCGCGACCTATCTCGCGACGTTCGTGGCGATGTTGGTGGCCGGCGCGCGCGCCCGGTGAGGCGCGTGCCAGGATCTCCCGCCCTCGGCGTAGTAACCCCACTCGTGATCATGGACGGTAGGCGCGGACGGCGGGCGGGGGAGTTTCGGTGACACCCGAGCGGTCGACGCGCGGCGCGGCGGGGCCGTCCATCGTCCTTCGGGCCGTCTCCATGTCGTTCGAGCGCAACGGCGAGCCGCTCGAGGTGCTCCGCGACATCACGCTTTCGATTGCTCAGGGCGAGTTCATCTCGCTGCTGGGACCCTCGGGGTGCGGCAAGTCAACCCTGCTGCGGCTCGTCGCGGATATTCTCCCGCCGACGGGCGGCACGATCGAGATCCTCGGCACGACGCCGGCCGACGCGCGCCGGACCCGCGCGTTCGGGATGGTGTTCCAGCAACCGGTGCTGCTGCCGTGGCTGTCCGTGCAGGAGAACGTCACGCTGCCCCTGCGGATCGGCGGCTGGGGCAGAACGCACGCGTCGGGCCCCTCGCCCGCGTCGCTGCTGGAGCTGGTCGGGCTGCAGGGGTTCGAGCAGGTCCGGCCGGCGCAGCTCTCCGGCGGCATGCAGCAGCGCGTCGCGATCGCCCGGGCCCTCGTGAGCGACCCGCGCGTGCTCCTGATGGACGAACCGTTCGGCGCGCTCGACGCGATCACGCGCGACCGGCTGAACGAAGAGCTGCTTCGGATCTGGACCGAGACGCGCCGCACGGTCCTGTTCGTGACGCACAGCATCCCCGAGGCGGTGTACCTGTCGTCGCGCGTCGTGGTGTTCTCGCCGCGGCCCGCGCAGATCCGCCGCGCGGTCGAGATCGGGCTGCCGTACCCGCGCCGCCCGAACATGCGCGACACGCCGGAGTTCACGAGATTTTCGGCGGAGCTGCGGGAGGCGCTGGAGCACTGATGGCGGCGACCGGGCGGTCTCCGGCGGCGGAGAGCGCGGCGACGGCGCGGCGGCCGCGGCGCCGGGCGCCCGGCGAAGATCCGTGGCGCCGGCACGCGATCTCGATCGGGACCTTCGTCATCGTGCTGCTGCTGTGGCAGGCGATCATCGTCGTGTTTCACGTGCCGGTGTACCTCGCGCCCGCCCCGCTGCAGGTCCTCGGCGCGCTGCGGACCGAGACCCACACGCTGCTGGTCAATACGTGGCCGACGCTGATCGAGACGGTCCTGGGGTTCGTCCTCGGCAATCTGATCGCGGTCGTGACCGCCGTCGGGTTCGTGCACAACCGGACGTTCCGGCACAGCGTGTATCCCCTCGCCGTGACGGTCCGCACCCTCCCGATCGTGGCGATCAGCCCGATCCTCGTGTTGCTGCTCGGCAACGGATATGCGCCGAAGGTCGCGATCGCCGCCCTCATCACGTTCTTTCCCACCCTGGTGAACATGGCCGACGGCCTCACCGCGGTCGACGCGCAGGCGCTGGAGTTGATGCGGGTGCTGTCGGCGACGCGGTGGGAGGTGTTTCGCTACCTGCGCTGGCCCACCTCGCTGCCGTACCTCTTTTCGGCGCTGCGCATCGCGAGCACGGCGAGCCTGCTCGGGGCCATCGTGGGCGAGTGGATCGGGTCCAACGCCGGCCTGGGCTATCTGATCGTGGCGGCGACGTACGACTACCGTACGCCGCTCCTGTACGCGACGATGACGGTCGCCTCGGTGCTCGCGCTCCTGCTGTTCAACGTGGTCACGATCGTGGAGCATTACGCCGTGCCGTGGCGTCCGAGCGGCGGCGCGCACGTCGAATGAACACGAGCGCAGGCCGTAGCGCCTCGCGCGACGACGAGACCGTGAGCCCACGCGTTTGTGAGGGGGAGTCGCCATGACGGTGGTGCACGAGCCTGCCCAGGACGTCCCGGTCGTTGCGGAGGCCGATGTGGTGGTGGTGGGCGGCGGGCCGGCGGGACTCGCCGCGGCGGTCGCCGCGGGCCGCGCCGGCGCGCGCACGCTCCTCCTCGAGCGGTACGGCTACCTCGGAGGCATGGCCGCCGGCGGGATGGTGCTGCTGCTCGACGACATGGCGGACCGAGAGCGCCGGACCGTCGCGGGGATCGGGTACGAGATGGTCCGCCGTCTCGTGAGCGTGGGGGGCGCGGTCGAACCGCCGGAGGCGGACTGTTTCAAGCAGGACATCGAGTTGTGGTGGCGGTGGGCGCGGTGGGGGTTCGAGGATTTCTACTCGCGGATGCAGCCGCACCCCACGACGTACGCCGCGGCGTTCGACCCCGAGGCGTGGAAGCAGGTGGCGTTTGCGATGGCCCGCGAAGCCGGGGTGGCGCTTCGGATGCACTCGTGGTTCTCCCGCGCGATCGTCGAGGACGGCCGGGTCCGCGCCGCGATCGTGCAAACCAAGGCCGGCCGCCAAGCGATCCTCGGCCGGATGTTCATCGACGCGAGCGGCGACGGGGACCTCTACGCGGCGGCCGGCGCGCCGTTCGTGCACGGACGATACATGCTGAGCCTGGTCCACCGGCTCGCGGCGGTGGACGTCGAGCGCGTCGTCCAGTTCGAGCGCGGGCACCCCGAGGAGGCCCGCGCCCTCAACGCCGAGGTCAAGCGCATCATCGGCGGGTCGTGGGACCTTTGGTGGCTGCGCACCCCTCGTGAGGGCGTGATCTGGTGCAACTGTCCCCACGTGTACGGGCTCGACGGCCTGTCGGTGGAAGACCTGACCCGGTTGGAAGTGGAGGGGCGCGAGCGGTTCGTGCGCGCGCTGACGTGGCTGCGCGGCCACATGCCGGGGTTCGAACGGGCCTATATCCTGGACGCCTCTCCGCAGGCCGGCGTCCGTCAGACGCGCGTGCTCGAGGGTGAGTACGTCATGACGAAGGACGATGTGTTGCACGGTCGCCGGTTCCCCGACGTGATCGGCCGCGGGCGGGACTACTTCATGCCGTACCGGGCGCTCCTGCCGAAGGGCGTCGAAGGGATGCTGGTGGCCGGCCGGTGCTATTCGGCGACGCCGGAGGCGCAGCGGCTGGCGCGGGAAATCGCGCCGTGCATGGTGATGGGTGAGGCCGCCGGCACCGCCGCCGCCATGGCGCTGGAGGCCGGGGTCGAGCCGCGCGCGGTGGACGTGCCGGCGCTGCAGCGGCGCCTGGTCGCTCTCGGGGCGGACCTGGGGCTCGGCGGCGAAGCGGCGGCGAGCGCGGCGGGAGGAGGGACGCGATAGCGATGACGGAGGCGACGACCGACGCGGGCATCCGATACGAAAAGGACGGGGCGGTTGCGCGCGTGACGATCGACCGGCCAGAGGTCAGGAATGCGCTCACCCGGGCGGCCCACGAGGCGCTCGAACGCGCGTGGGACCGCGTTCGGGACGACCCCGAGATCCGGGTGGCGATCCTCACGGGGACCGGCACGCGGGCGTTCTGCGCCGGGGCGGACATGAAGGACGCGCAGGAGGCGAGTGGGATCGAGTACCTTGCGCGCGCGCTCCCGCTCGGGGCGGGCGGTCTCTCGCTCCGGCGCGACCTGCTGAAGCCGGTGATCGCCGCGGTGAACGGCTTCGCGCTGGGCGGCGGGTTTGAGCTGGCGCTCGCGTGTGATCTGATTGTCGCCGCCGAGCACGCGGAGTTCGGATTTCCGGAACCCCGCGTCGGCCGCATGGCGATGGACGGCGGCATCGCGATGCTCGCGCGCCAAATCCCGCTCAAGGTCGCGATGGGACTTTTGCTGACCGGCCGGCGCATCGGCGCGCAGGCGGCACTGGCCGCCGGGTTGGTGAACGAGGTTGTGCCCGGCCCCGCGTTGGGCGCCGCCGCGGACCGCTGGGCGGCGGATGTCGTCGCGTGCGCGCCGCTCTCGGTCGAGGCGACGAAGCAGGTTGCGCTCGGCGCGCTCGATCTGCCGGCCTCGGTCGCCGCGCGATGGTTCCCGCGGCGGATGCTCGACGCGATCGCATCCGCGGACGGGGACGAGGGCGTGCGCGCCTTTCGCGAGAAGCGGGCGCCCCGGTGGACGGGCCGATGACGGCCGGAGCGGCTCCGCAGCCGCTCAGCGGCCTCCGCGTGCTGGACTTCACGCAGATCACGCTCGGGCCGATCGCGACTCAGATGCTGGGCGACTTCGGCGCGGACGTCGTCAAGATCGAGCGGCCGGGTAATGGCGACTGGTTGCGTTCGACGCTCGCGCTGCCGAACGGGGTGAGCTACGTCTTCTTGGCAAGCAATCGCAACAAGCGCGCGCTGACCGTCGACCTGCGGCAGCCGGCCGGCACGGAGCTGGTACTGCGGCTCGCGACGCGCGCGGACGTGCTCGTACACAACTTCCGGCCCGGTACGATGGAGCGGCTCGGGCTGGGCTACGAGGCGCTCCGCGGGCTGAACCCTCGCTTGATCTATGCCGTCGGCAGCGGGTACGGCCTCACCGGTCCCTACCGATTGAAGGGCGGCCAGGACTGCATCGCACAGGCGCTCGGCGGAGCGCTGCTGCGGCGCGCCGAGCCCGACGCACCGCCGGAGCCGTTCAGCACGGCGCTCTGCGACTTCGGGGCCGGGATGCTGCTCGTGCAGGGGATTCTGCTGGCCCTGCTGGCCCGCCACCAGACCGGGGCCGGCCAGCTCGTGACGTCGTCGCTGCTCGACGCCATGCTGTACATGCAGCAGCAGGAGGCGACCCCGTTGCTGAACGCCGGACAGGTGGTCAACTGGATCGCCCTGCCCCGCAACGGCGCGTTCCACACCAAGGACGATCATTGGATCGTGCTGATCGGCGCGTTCAAACAGGATCCGCTCGGCGACATCTGCCGCGCGCTCGAGCTGCCGCCGCTCGGCGCGGATCCGCGGTTCGCCACCGAGGAGGCGCAGGCGGCGCACCGCAGCGAGCTGCAGGCGATCCTCCGCCAGCGGTTCGCGGAGCTGACCCAGGAGGACGCGCTCGCGCGGCTGGAACGGGAGGATCTGCTGTGCGCGCCGGTCCACTCGCTCCAGGAGGCGCTCGACGATCCGCAGGTCCGACACAACGAGATGGTCGTGGAACTGGCGCATCCGCGCCTCGGCGCCATCCGCACGGTGGGTGTGCCGGTCAAGCTGTCGGACACACCGGCGCAGATCCGGCGGCACCCGCCGGATCTCGGGGAGCACACGCGCGAGATCCTCGCCGAGGCCGGGTACGGAGAAGCGGAGATTGCACAGCTCGTTCGAGACAAGGTCGTCTGATGCGAGCCGAGGAGGGCGAACGGCCGGCGGGAGGTCGGCGTCGAGGTGAACGGACGCGGAGTGGGGAGTTCCTGAGGCGGGAACGATTTGACGGGCGGAGCCGTGAGATACGGAGTCATGTTGCCCGCGCGAGTCGAGACGAGACGGGGGTGGGGAAGATGGGACGGGACCGAGTCACGCTGTTCACGCAACCGATGACGCGCAGGACGCTGCTCAAGGGTGGGGGGACGCTCGCGCTCGCGATGACCGGAGGGCAACTCGCCGGCCTGCTGCCGCCGGCGCACGCCCAGGGGATGCTGAGTCTGTCCGAGCAGCTCGGCTGGCTGGCGAACGCGCAGATGGCGGGCGATTTCGTGGCGACCTCCAAAGGCTACTTCAAGGACGCCGGGATCGACCTCAAGATCCAGCCGGGCGGGCCGAACATCGACGCGGTCCAGGTGGTCGCGGGCGGTGGCATCCCGATGGGGAACGTCTCATCGGTGGCCGTGCTCGTGAATGCGCGCAGCCACGGGCTGCCGGTCAAAGCGTTCGCGACGGCCCTGCAGAAGCACCCGTTCGCTTTCATCTTCCTCACGAAGTCCGGGATCCGCACGCCACGCGATTTTGCCGGTAAGACGATCGGGATCCAGGCCACGGCGCGCCCCCTGCTCGAGGCCGTGCTGGCCAAGTATCAGATCCCGCCGGACAAGGTGAAGGTGCTGTTCGTGGGCGGCGACACGCATCCCCTAGTGACCGGGCAGGTGGACGTCATCACCGGGTGGATCATCGACGCGCCGCAGATCGCGGCCGTGCGGCAGGCGGGGAGCTACAGCTACTTCCCACTCTGGGATCTCGGCATCCGACTGTACGCCTACACGTACTTCACGACCGACAAGATGCTGAGCGAGCGCAAGGACGCGCTGGTGCGGTTCACGGCCGCGAGCGCGAAAGGCTGGTTGTACGCCGCCCAGCACCCCGATGAGGCGGCGGACATCGTCATCAAGAGCACGACCGGGCTCGACCGGACGCTCGAGCTCCAGACATGGAAGAACGAGATCCCCTACATGTTCTCGCCGCTGACGAAGCAGGCAGGGTGGGGCGCGATGGACCCCAAGGTGTGGACGGCGATCAGCGACACCTACTACGGGCTCAAGCAGATCCCGCAGGCGGTGCCGGCGACGGACGTGATGACGACGGAGATCGTGGAGATGGCGAAGACGCCGAAGGTCTAACGCGCGGCCGCGGGGGAACCCGGGCAGGCCGTTGGGTCTGCCCGGCCCGTCGCGCGGCGGACGGCCGGGACGCCCGGGGGCGCAGGCGCCCCCGGGCCTAACTCGTTCGAGCGAGGTCAGCCGGTGCAGAAGTACATCACGGAACTGATCGGTACGTTTTTCCTCGTGTTGACGGTCGGTTGTACGGTCATCGCGGGAGCCACCGGGGTCATCCCGCCCCTGGCGATCGGCGCCGTCCTGATGGTGATGGTCTTCGCCGGCGGCCACATCTCGGGCGGCCACTACAATCCGGCGGTCACCTTCGGCGTCTGGATCCGGGGGCGGTGCGCTTCCGGAGATGTGGTGCCGTACTGGATCGCCCAGGTGGTCGGCGCGCTCTTTGCGGCGGCCGCGGTCGGGCTCCTGCGCGCCGGGGCGGAGGTGAAGCCGATGCCGCTGTCGGTGGGACCGGCGCTGCTCGCCGAGTTCCTGTTCACGTTCGCGCTTGTGTACGTCGTCCTCAACGTCGCCACGGCGAAGGGTACCGCCGGCAACTCGTTCTACGGACTGGCGATCGGGATGACCGTGATGACCGGCGCGTTCGCCGTAGGAAACATCTCGGGAGGCGCCTTCAACCCCGCGGTCGCCTTCGGGATCACCGCGATGGGGCTCTCGACGTGGACGAACCTCTGGATCTATCTCGTGGCGAACTTCGCCGGCGCCGCCGCGGCGGGCGGAGTATTCAGGTTCCTGAACCCGCAGGACGCGTAGCCCCGCGTATGGTCTCGTTCGGCACCCTCGCCCTCTACATTCCCGCGGTGTTGCTGATGGTGCTCACCCCCGGTCCCGCCATCCTGCTTACGCTCAACCGGTCGCTGTCGTTTGGCCGGCGGGCCGGCCTGGTGACCGCGGCGGGGCTGCTCTCCGGGACCTGTCTGCTGCAGGCGAGCGCCGCGCTGGGTCTCACGGTCGTGTTGCAGGCGTCGGGGGTGGCCTACGAGGCCCTCAAGATCGCCGGGGCGCTCTACCTCACGTACCTCGGCGTCCGTACCTTTCTTGCCGGAGCCGACGACCTCACGCGCGCCCGCAGGGACGGGCCGCGTCCGTCGTCGCGGCGGCACTATCTCGGCGGGATCGCCACCGAGCTGCTCAACCCGAAGACGGCGATGTTCTACGTCTCCATCCTGCCGCAGTTCGTCGACGTCGGCGCAGGGCGCGTCACCACGCAGCTGTTCCTGCTCGGCGCTATCTTCGTGGTGTTCGCCACGTGCTCGTTGGCGGCGATCGTGATGACCTCCACCCACGTGCGATCTCTGCTGGTGCGCCGCCCCGGGATCTGGACGATCGCCCGCCGGGTCACCGGCTGTGTGTTCATCGGGTTTGGCGCGCGGCTGGCGCTCGAGCCGCGATAGGGTCGGGAGCGCCGGACGGACGGAGCTTCGGGGTCCGGTTCGCCGGCGGCTTGGGCGGGACCGGTGGCGCCGCATGTGCGCGGCGGATCCGCCCCGCGCGGCGCTACGCGGCGCGCCGCCACTGCAGCGCCGCGATCCCGCCCACCACGGTGACGATCCCGACCGCGCGCAGCCACGTCATCGCGTCGCCGAGCAGTAAGACGCTGCACACCACGGCGACCACCGGTTCCAGCATCCCCAGCATCGCGGCGCGTGTGACGAGCAGCGCCCGCAGCGCCAGGAGCACCAGCAGAGACGCCGCGGCGGCGGCGACGGTGGCCCCGGCGACCGCCAGGAGGCCGGGCAGCGGCATCGCGAGGTGAATCTGGTTCGTGGCGAGGCCGGCGATCCAGTACACCGCGGCGGAGCACGGAAGCACGACGGCCAACACGCTCAACGGGTGCGTGTTTCGCACGAGCCGCCGCTGCGTCACGAGGTAAAACGCGGAGACGAGCGTGGACAGCCCGAGCACGACGAACCCGAGCGTGTGCCCGCCCTGCGGCGTCTGCCCCGCGACCAGCATCGCGCCGGAGACGATCACCACAAGGATGGCCACGTCGGCGCGCTTCAGGACCTCCCCGAGAAAGAGCCGGCCCATCCACGCCACGTGCACCGGCGCCGTGTTGGCGATGACCGACGCGGACGATGCCGGGAGGATCGTCAGCGCGTAAAAGTAGGCGAAGACCTGGATGGGCAGCACCGTGACGCCGAGCGCGATGAGTGGGGCGAGCAGGGGGGGCCCTGGTATCGTGGCCCCTCGCGTGACCCCGAGTCCGATCCATACAAACGCGGCGCCGAGCGTCGCGCGAATCGCGAGCAGGGTGAGCGGCGTGACCCCGGACGCATACGCGATCTTCGCCAGGATCGGCGAGACTCCATAGAGGAACGCCGAGATGAGGATGAAGACAGATGGCATTCACGACCCCGCCGGTGGCACGGCGGGTCGTGCGAGCCGTGGACACGCGCGCGTCGAGGGGGTTCGCGGCGGCCCGGCGCTCTCCTGCGATGCGGGGGCGGTCCGATCCCGCCCGTCCCCCGGTCCGGTTAGGCGATGATCGGTTTCGTCAGCACCGAAACGAGCAGGGCTGCGACGAGCAGGCCCGCGACGACGACGGCGGCGGCACCCGTGATCTCCGTCGGCCGTTGCTGCCACCCGATGGCCTGGGCGAGCCGGTGGTAGATGTCGCGCAGCTCCTGCCCCGACTGCGGATGATAGTACAGCCCGCCGGTGTGGTGTGCGATGTCGCGCAGCGTGGTCTCGTCGAGCGCCCCGCCGATCATGAACACGCCGCTGTCCGAGACCGCATCCTTACCGATGCCCACGGTGTAGACTGTGACCGACTCGCGCCGCGCCAGATCGGCGGCCCGCATCGGATCCATGCCCGCGTTGTTCTGACCGTCGGACAAGAGCACGACGAAGCCGGGGGGCCGAGAGCCGGGCGGCATCGGCGGCAGGGTCCCGTCCGGCCCCGGGCGCACCCGGCCGGGCAGGGCGGCGACCGCCTCCATCAGGCCGTCCCCGATCGCGGTACGGTGCTGGACGGTGATCCCGTCGATCGTGTGCGCGACCTGGGCGTGCTCCGTGGTCGGCGGCGCCAGCACCGTGGCGTACCCCGCGAACGTGACGAGGCCGACACGGACGTGGCTGGGCAGCCCGAGGACGAACGACTTGGCCGCTTCCTGCGCCGCCCGCAGCCGCGACGGCTTGACGTCCTGCGACATCATGCTGCCGCTCACGTCGATCGCCAGCATCACCGCGGCCTGATCGGACGGCACGGGGAGGAGGATGACCGGCCGCGCGAGCGCAACGGGCACGAGGATGAGCGCGCAGAGAAACACGGCGGTCGCCGCGTAGCGGCGGACCCCCCGCGTCTGGCGCGTCGCCTCGGCGACCGCGTCGAGTCGTGAAAACGTGACCCCGGGCCGGCGGCGGCGCCGCAGCGCGGCGACCAGCGCCGCGAAGCACACCGGCACGGCGATGAGCCCCCACAGGAACACCGGCCAGAGGAACGTCATGGCTTGGGGAGTCCTTCACTCGACGTGCGGGAAGGTTCACTCCCCGGGACGTGCGTCCCTGCCGCGGTTGCACGCTCGTTACGCGGCGATCAGGCTGCGGCGTCCGGGACGACGCGCTAGGCGCCGTCCGGGACTCGCTCCGTCAATTGGAAGGAGATGCCGCCGGTCGTCTCCTCGACGGTCCAGGCGTTCAGGGTCGTACCGACTCGGCGGGGCGCGGGTGTTGTGAATTTCACACCGAGCGCCGTGAGACGATCGAAGACCGCCGGCAGGTCCTTCACTTCGACCGCGATGTGCTCGATCCGCGCCTTCGCGTTCCCAAGGCGCTTCTGCCGCATCGCCGGGTCGCCGATCGTGAGCACCTCGATGTCGACGTCCCCGCCCCCGAAGAACTCGCCGTGGATCTGTCCCTCCGGCAGGTCCACCGTCCTGCGCAGCGGCATCCCGAACACCTCCACGAGCCACCGCCGCGCCTCCGCGAGATCATCGACGATCACGCCGATGTGGTTGATCCGCCGGACCATCGGATTCGAATCTGCCGTCATGTGCTGTCACTCCTCCCGTGATGAGTGGGGCCTGAAGTCCCACGCCTCTTCCTTCTCGGCGGCGCGTCGATTCTCCGGTTGCGAGCCTCCAGCGGGCGGCGGGACCGCCGGTCGGCGGTCGAGAACTGAGCAGCGGCGCGCCGCGAGCGGTGTGCCGGGAGTGGGGGTGGTGGGGTGCCCAGAATTCTGGTCGCCGAGTGCATGCAGGAGATCTCGTCGTTCAACCCGGTGCCGAGCGAGTATCACAACTTCTCCGTGCGGCGCGGGGACGCGATCCTCGCCGATCAGCGCGGGCGCAACGCCGCCGTGGGCGGTGCGGAGGCGGTGTTTGCCGCGCGCGGGAACGTGGAGCTGGTGCCGACGTACAGCGCGCGGGCGGGGAGCGCGGGGCTCTTGTCCGCGGCGGGGTGGCAACGGCTGTCACGCGAACTGCTGGACGCGATCGCAGAGCGCGCCCGGGACATCGACGGCGTTTACTTCTCGATGCACGGCGCGATGGGCGCCGACGGTGACCTGGATCCCGAGGGGACGCTGCTCACGGAGACGCGACGGCTGCTCGGCGACCGCGTGCCGATCGTGGTCTCACTGGATCTCCACGGCATCCTCACCGCGAGGATGCTGCGCGCGATCGACGGCCTGGCCGTGTACCATACGTATCCGCACGTGGACTTCGCGGACACGGGGGCGCGGGCGGCGCGCCTGTTGCTGCGCATCCTCGACGGGCAGGTCGTTCCGGCGATCGCACGGGTGGCGATCCCGGCGCTCGTGCGCGGCGACGAACTGATCACCAAGTCGGGCTGCTACGGGGATGTGATTCGCGAGGCGCAGCGCCTCGAACGCGAGGAACGCGCCCTCGCCGCGGCGGTGATGATCGGCAACCCGTTTACCGATGTCCCGGAGCTGGGCAGCCAGGCCGTCGTGGTCGCGGAGGATCCGGAGACGGCCTCGGCGGACGCCCTTCGCCTCGCCGAGGAGTTCTGGCCGAACCGCTTCCGGATGCAGGCCAAGCTGATCGCGCTCGACCGCGCGATCGCTCAGGCGCGCACCATGGCCGGGCCGGTGATCTTCACCGACGCCGCGGACGCAACCTCGTCCGGCGCGACCGGAGACAGCAACGCAATCCTGGCCGGGTTGCTGCGCGCCGGCTACGAGAAGCCCGTGCTCGCGCCGATCGTTGATCCTCCCGCGGTCGCCGCCGCGTTCCGGGCTGGGGTGGGCGCGACGCTCCGGGTGCGCCTCGGGGGCGCTCTCGACCCGCGCTTTGCCCCGGTGGAGCTGACCGTCGACGTCGACATGCTCTCGCGCGGGCGCGCCGCGTTGGAAAACAGCCGGAGCGCGCTCGATGCCGGTCCGACCGCGGTGCTCATCGCCGGGAACGTTACGATCGTGGCGATGACGCGGTCGGTCAGCCTGTTCGACCGGGCGATGTTTCTCGCGCACGGGCGCGACCCCAGACACTACCACCTCACCGTCGTCAAGTCGCCGTACTGCGAGCCGCACATGTTCGACGAGTGGGCGGAGAAGGATTTCAACGTCGATGTGCCCGGGTCTACGAGCGCCGATCTGCGATCGCTCGGGCACCACATCTGCCGACGCCCGATGTTCCCGCTCGACGACGACGTGACGTTTACGCCCGCCCCTGAAGCGTATCGGCGTGGGCGGTGAGTGCGTGCCGGCACCGGGACTGGCCGACGGGAATCCCGTTGCGGACCTCCCGGCGCTCCGCAGCGTGCGGGCGGAGACTCACGATGGGTGGGCGGGGCACGGCCAGGCGCTCGCGGAGTTCGGCGATGCGTACACACTGAGGGGACACAACGGAGGCGATCGATGAGCGAGGCGACGGCACGGACCGAGGATCTGACGGGGACGTTGGTCGACTATCTTGTTGGTGCGGGTTCCACGCGCCTGGATCCGGCGGTCGACACGGAGGCGACGCACATGATCCTGGATCTCATCGGGGCATGTGTGGTCGCGTCGTCGCCGCGGTACGCCGCGGGGAGGCTGCTGGGAGCGTTCGTGGATGCCGAGGGCGGGGCGCCGCGTGCGAGCGTGTTCGGCCGGCCGCAGCGGACGTCGCTCGCGAACGCCGCGCTCGTGAACGGCACCCTTGGCTACTACTGCGACGTCGAACCGCATCACCCCGCGTCCGTCATGCACGCGCTCGCCGCGGTGTTTCCCGCAGCATTCGCCGTCGGCGAAGCCGCCGCCAGGGGCGGGCGGGCTGTCCTGACCGCGACGGTCATCGGCGTGGATGTGGCGTGCCGCCTCAGCGAGGCGCTGGACCCGCGCGCCCTGTACGCCCGCGGGTTCCACCCGTCGGCCGTCGCCGGCGCGTTCGGCGCCGCGGTCGCGGCCGGATGTCTGCTCGACCTGGACCAGGTCCAATGGCGGAACGCGCTCGGGTTGGCGTCGCTCCAGGCGTCGGGGCTGCTAAGCTGGACCAGCGACCACAGCGAACAGTCGCGCCCGTTCAACATCGGGATCGCGGCGCGAAACGGCGTCACGGCGGCGAGCCTCGCGGCCCTCGGGTTCGGCGGACCGACCGCGGTGTTGGAAGGGAAGTACGACCTCTTCACTGCGTTCTCCGGCGTCCGACGGCCGGCGCGGCTCACCGACGGCCTCGGCGTCCGCTACGCGACGTCGGCGCTCGCCGTCAAGCGGTATTCGTGCTGCGCGTTCCTGCACCCCGGGCTGGACGCCCTGACGGAGATCCTGGACCGGTACGGGGTCACCGCGGGCGAGATCACCTCGATCGACTTTCGCTTCCCGCGGTCAGGCGCGTCCGTGATCGACAACAACGAGCTCCGGTCCCATAACGCGCAGTACATCCTCGCGGTCGCCGCGGTGCGCCGCGCGATCACGATCGACGACATCCTCGCGGACCAGCGCGAGGACCCCGAGATCGCCCGGTTGGCCCGCAGCGTGCGGGTCGTCCACGACGATGTGCTGGACGCCCGGTATCCTGCGGAGTACAGCACCGTGGTGTCGGTCGCGACGGCCGATGGGTGCCGGCATGAGGCGCGCGTGGACCACGCGAAGGGCACGCCGCAGAACCGCATGACACACGACGAGGTCGTCGCGAAGTACCGCGCGATGACGGCGGGCGCCGCCGACGCGGCGCCGGTGCGCACGATCGCCGATCTCGCGCTGCGCCTGGAGGCGGTGGACGACGTGCGCGCGCTCGGCGACGCGATCCGGGCACTGCGGTAGGGCGGACGCCGGCCGGCGCCGGGCGGAGGAGGAGCATGGCGGAGCGCTACGACATCATCGTTCGCGGCGCCAGGGTCATCGACGCATCGCTGGCGCTTGACGGGCCGGCCGACATCGCCGTCGCCGGCGGCCGTATCGCGCGAGTGGGAGATCTCGCCGGCGCCCAGGCCGCGCGCGTGATCGACGCGCGCGGGCTCGTCGCGTCGGCGGGTTGGATCGATCTGCACGTGCACTGTGTCGAGGGCCCGAGCGTGGGCGGCGTCGACCCCGACCGCGACGCCGGGGTGGCCACCGGCGTTACGACGATCGTGGACACCGGTTCGATCGGCGCCGACGGGCTTCCGCTGTTCCTGGATGTCGCCCGGCGCGCGCGGACGCGCGTGCTCGGCTACCTCAACGTGTCCGCGACGCGAGGCTCGCCCATTCACGGAGACTGGCAGGCGTTCGACCAGGCGCGCACGATCGCGGCTGCGGAAGCCCACCGGGACCTGATCGTCGGCATCAAGGTGCTCGCCTCGCAGCGACACTGCGGCAACCTCGGCATCATCCCGGTCCAACTCGCCGCGCAGGCGTCCCGCGAGGCCCGCACGGGGTTGATGGTCCACATCGGGGTGGCGCCGCCGGTGATCCAGGACGTCCTGAACCTGCTCGGTCCGGGCGACGTCGTGACGCACTGCCTGAAGGGGTTCCCGGGCGGCCTGATGAGCCGGCGCGGGTTCCCGCTCGCGGAGGCGTGGGCCGCCGCGAGCCGCGGGGTGCGGTTCGATGTCGGCCACGGGTCTGGCAGTTTCTGCTTCACGGCGGCGAGGCAGGCACTTGCCGCGGCGTTTCCGATTCACTCGATCTCGACCGATCTGCACGGCTTGAGCGTCAAGGGCCCCGTGTACACGCTCGGCCGCACGATGGCGAAGTTCCTGCACCTCGGTCTTGCGCTTCCGGACGTTGTGCGCCTCGTGACCGTGGGGCCGGCGTCCATCGTCGGCCGTGCGGACGACTTCGGCACGCTGCGCCCGGGCGCGTGCGCGGACGTGACCGTGTTCCGCGTGACGGAAGGGCCGATCGCATACACCGACAGTCACGGCGTGACCGAGCAGGGGAACGTCGATCTGGTACCCGCGTGCACGGTGCGGGCCGGCGCGGTCGTCCAGGAGGCGTGGTGAACGACCCACAAGCCGGCCGCGGGGCGGGCCGAACGGGTCGAGGCGCGGGTCGGGGGGGAACGCGGTGGACGGGGTGATGCGGGTCGGCATCGTGGGCTTCGGCGCGGTCGGACAGCAGATCGCGGCCGCGATGGATCGGGGCGTGCCGGGCGCGGCGCTCGCGGCGATCACGAGCCGGGACCTCGACGCCGCCCGGCGACACGCCGAACGGCTGCTGCGCCGGCCCCCGCCCGTCGTCACGCTGGCGGACGCGGTGGCGCGGTCGGATCTTGTCGTCGAGGCGGCGCCGGCCGCGGCATTCCCAGAGATCGCGCGCGCCACCCTCGCCGCCGGCAAGGAGCTGCTCGTGCTCACGGTGGGCGCGCTGCTCGACGCACACGACGCGTACGTCGCGTTGGCGCGGCGTCACGGCGGCGTGATCCGCGTGGCGTCCGGGGCGATCGGCGGGCTCGATGCGATCGCCGCGGCGGCAGTCGGTGCCGTCGAGTCGGTAACGATGACTACTCGCAAGCCCCCTCAAGGGCTCGCCGGCGCACCGTATCTTGCGGCGCACGGTATCGATCTGACGGATCTAAGTGGTCCCCGCGTCGTGTTCGAGGGCAGCGCCCGAGAAGCGTGGCAAGGCTTCCCCGCCAACGTCAATGTGTCCGCGGCGGTGAGCCTCGCGGGAATCGGGCCCGACCGGACCCGTCTGCGCATTGTCGCCGATCCCGCCCTCGACCGGAACATCCACGATGTGGAGGTCACGGGCGAGTTCGGTCGGTTCGCGGTGCACATCGAAAACCGTCCCTCCGCGAATCCGCGGAGCGGTGTGCTGACCGCGCTGTCCGTGATCGCAACGATTCGGCGACTCACGGGCCCATTGCGCGTGGGTGGGTAGGCTCGGCGCGCGCGGCGGCGTGCGGGTTCCCACGGGGAGGAGCGTGCCGCGGCCTGCGGAAAGGGTGAGCGTCTGGACGATACCACGAGGAACGGGGGCCTGAGGATGCCGGTGACGCGGTACCTGCCCGAAGACAGCGTGCGGTTCACCTGGGATGTTAGCCATCCGCCCGCGATGACGATCGACAGCGGCGACGTCGTGGTCGTACACACGCGCGACGTGAGCGACAATCAGATCACGCCGGAGTCCACGACCGCCGATCTGCCCGGTCTCGACTGGCAGCGTGTCTACCCGCTCGCCGGACCGATCGCCATGGCCGGCGCGCGGCCGGGCGACACGCTTGCGGTGGAGGTCCTGGATATTCACACCCAGGGATGGGGCTGGACCGCGATTCTACCCGGGCTCGGTCTCTTGGCCGACGACTTCAAGACGCCGTACCTCAGAATCTTCGATCTCAGCGACGCCGACACCGCGTACCTGCGCGATGACATCGCGATTCCGATCGAGCCGTTCTTCGGGACGATGGGTGTCTGCCCAGCCGGGGCCTCGAACCAAGCCGTGATGCCGCCCGGCACGTTCGGCGGTAACATGGATACCCGACAGCTGGTCCGCGGCTCGACGCTCTACCTTCCGGTGCAGGTCGAGGGGGCGCTATTTGGGTGCGGGGATGCGCACGGCGCTCAAGGCGATGGCGAGGTCTGCGTGACGGGGATCGAGGCGCCGATGTACGCCGCGCTGCGCTTCACCCTGCTCAAGGGTCGAAAGATCCCGGCGCCGCAGTTTGCCACCCCCGGGCCGCTCACGCCCCGCGTCGGCCACAAGGGATGGTACGGGACGACCGGGGTGGGGCCGGACCTCTACAGGGCGGCGCAGGATGCGGTGCGGGCGATGGTCGCCCACCTGTCCGGGACCTACCGCCTGTCCGGAGAGGACGCTTACCTCTTGTCCAGCCTGTGCGTGGACCTCAAGATCTCGGAGATTGTGGACGCCGGCCAGTACATCGTAAGCGCGCTGTTGCCGCTCGCGGTGTTTCGGACCTAGACCGACGGGAGAGCGGCGCTCGCGAGTCGGCCCGACCACCGCGGTCCGGCCGCCGTCCCCCGAAGCTGAGCACCGATGCGCGTCTGGCCGGCGGCACATCAACCGGGAGCGTCTCCTGCGCGTCGTGTGGGCCCGCCCGGGGCTCCGGTGAATGGGGCGCAGGAGGACCGCTCACCGTAGTCGTATTCGCTGCCGAGAGCGCGAGGCAGAAAGGAACCGCGATGACCACCACGGCTCGGACGCTCGCCGACGCGTGGAGTGCGCTTGCGGCCCACCACGCGAAGATTTCCTCTGTGCACCTTCGCGAGTGGTTCGCCGCGGACCCGAACCGCAGCGACCGGATGAGCGTCGAGGCGGTTGGGCTGTTTGTCGACCATTCCAAGCATCGGGTGACGGACGACACCCTCGTATTGCTGCGCGCCCTCGCGGAGGCGTCCGGACTCCGTGCGCGCATCGATGCGATGTTCCGAGGAGAGAAGGTCAACACGACCGAGCACCGAGCCGTCTTGCACGTGGCCCTGCGCGCGCCGCGCAGCCAGGCGATCGTCGTGGACGGGCAGGACGTCGTGCCGGAGGTGCACGCGGTGCTCGACCGGATGGCGGACTTCTCGGATCGGATTCGCAGCGGCGTCTGGCGCGGACACACCGGGAATCCGATCCGCAACATCGTGAACATCGGCATCGGCGGTTCAGACCTCGGCCCCGTGATGGCGTACGAGGCGCTGCGGTGGTACAGTCGCCGCGACATGACGTTTCGGTTCGTGTCCAACATCGACGGCACCGACTTCGTCGAGGCCACGCGCGATCTCGATCCCGCCGAGACCCTGTTCATCGTCTCCTCGAAGACCTTCACTACGCTCGAGACCCTCACGAACGCGAAGGCCGCGCGCGCGTGGACGCTGCACGCCCTCGGCGATGAGCAGGCGATCGCGCGGCACTTCGTGGCCGTGTCGACGAACGCGAAGGACGTCGCCGCGTTCGGCATCGACACGGCCAACATGTTCGGCTTCTGGGACTGGGTGGGTGGCCGGTACTCGATGGACTCGGCGATCGGCCTGTCGACGATGATCGCCGTCGGCCCGGAGCAGTTTCGCGCGATGCTCGCCGGGTTCCACGCGATGGACGAGCATTTCCGCACGGCGCCGTTCGAGCGCAACCTGCCGGTGCTGATGGGGCTCCTCGCCGTCTGGTACAACAATTTCTTCGGCACCCAGACCGTGGCCGTGCTGCCGTACGATCAGTACCTGCACCGCTTCCCGGCCTACCTGCAGCAGTTGACGATGGAGAGCAACGGCAAGTCGGTCGCCCTCGATGGGTCGCGGGTCACGTACCAGACCGGGTCGATCTACTGGGGCGAGCCCGGCACCAACGGCCAGCACTCGTTTTACCAGCTGCTCCACCAGGGGACGAAGCTCGTGCCGTGCGATTTCATCGCGTTCGCGCGCCCGCTCAACCCGCTCGGCACCCACCACGATCTCTTGATGGCGAACGTGCTTGCCCAGGCAGAGGCGCTGGCGTTCGGCAAGACGGCCGACGAGGTCGCGCGGGAGGGAACCCCGGCCGCGCTGGTGCCGCACCGGGTCTGCGAAGGGAACCGGCCGTCCACGGTCATTCTCGCCGACCGGCTTGACCCTGAGACGCTCGGCAAGCTGGTGGCCCTCTACGAACACAGCGTGTTCACGCAGGGTGCGATCTGGCGGATCGACTCGTTCGATCAGTGGGGCGTCGAGTTGGGCAAGGTGCTCGCAACGCGGATCATCGCGGAGCTCGGCGCGTCCGGCGATGCCGCCCTCTCCCACGACGGTTCGACGAACGCCCTGATCCGGCGCTACCGACGGATGCGGCAGAGCGCCGGTTAGTGCGAGCGCCCGACCACCCGCGCTGACAGCCCACGACGCATCGCGGCGCGCTGACCGAGCGGACCGCCGCGGTCGCGGAACGTACGACGCCTGCCCGCGGTGTGTTCGCGTATCGCGCGGGTCCCCGCGAGGATGGAGATTCGACGCAGACACCGCGCCGCAACCAGGGTCGCGCAGCCGCCCAACGGTCCCGCGTGAGCGCGTCCGTGTGCGTGCGGCGCGCCCCCCAAGGAAACGGCGTGGCGCAAAGGAAATACTGAGACACATCGGAGACCAGCGTTCCGGCGGACGTGTGCCGGCGCGACGTGTCCGTGCGCACGCGAGATCCGTGTCGCAGCACATCGACTTCCCGGAGGCCAACACGTTGGACGCATTTCGCCTGGGTGTGGACATCGGCGGCACGTTCACCGATTTCGTGCTGCTCAACGAGTCGACCGGCGCCGTGAGCATTCTGAAGATCCCCACCACCCCGCGTGCGCCCGCGACGGCGGTGACCCGCGGCATCAAGTCGCTCGCGGCCGGGGTGCGGATCGATCCGGCCGCGATCCGCTATTTCGTGCATGGGACGACGCTCGCGGTCAACACGCTCATCGAACGTTCCGGAAGCTCGGCCGGCCTGTTCGTGACGACGGGCCTCGAGGATATCCTGGAGATCCGCCGGTTGCGCCTGCCCGATCCGCAGAATTTCTTCACGGATCCTCCGACGCCGCTGGTGCCGCGCTCGGCCGTGCGCGGCATCGACGAACGCCTGGCGCCGAACGGCGCGGTCGAGCGGCCGGTGGATCTCGACCACGCCGAGGCGGAAGCGGCCTCGCTCGTCGCCTCGGGCTGTAACGCGCTCGCGATCTGCTTTCTCCACGCCTACGCGAACGATCGGCACGAGAAGGAGGTCAAGGCTCGCATCGCCGCGCGATTTCCTGGTCTGTATGTGTGCGCGTCGAGCGAGGTATGGCCGCAGCGCCGCGAGTACGAACGGGCCCTGCTCACCGTGATCAACGCACACGTCGGCGAACGGATGCGCGAATACTTTCGCGCGCTGGAACGCGATCTGCGCGATCTCGGGGTGCGCGCGCCGATCCTGTCCACGAAATCCAACGGCGGGGTGATGACCGCGCGCACCGCCGGCGAGCGGTCGGTCGAGACGCTGTTTTCCGGCCCGGCGTCCGGCGTGATCGGCGCACACTGGATCGCGACGCACGCGGGGTTTCCGCGGGTGATCACGTTCGACATGGGCGGCACCAGCGCGGACGTGTCGATTGTCACGGAGCGGCCGTCGTACTCGACCGAGGCGCAAGCGGGAGATTTTCCGATCTTGATGCCGTCAATCGACGTCAAGTCCGTAGGGGCGGGCGGCGGGTCGATCGCTTGGATCGACCGCAGCGGAGTGTTGAAGGTTGGGCCCCAGAGCGCGGGGTCCGAACCGGGCCCGGCCTGCTACGCTCGCGGCGGCACCGAACCCACGATCACCGACGCGTATCTCGTGTTGGGGTGGTTGAACCCCGAGCGGTTCGCAGGCGGCGGTGTCGCGCTCGACCGGGCCGCAGCGGCGAGCGCGTTGGCGCGCCTTGGGGATCGCCTGGGGATGGGCATCGAAGCGGTCGCGTGGGCGATCGTGGAGGTGGCCACCGCGAACATGTACGCGCAGTTCACGCCGTTTCTGACCAGTCGCGGCGTGGACGCCGAGGAGTATGCCGTCGTGGCCTACGGCGGCGCCGGCCCGACGCACGTCTGCCTGCTCGCGCAGGAGCTTGGCCTGCCTCGCGTGCTCATCCCCCAGGTCCCCGGCGCGCTCTGCGCGATGGGGTGCCTGGTCGCCGATCTTCGAGCGGACTTTGTGCGCGTGTTCGGCGCGCGGTGTCAGGCACTCGAGCCGGACGTCCTGGAACGTCAGTTCCGTGAGCTCGAAGCGGAGGCACGCATGTGGCTGGATCGAGAGGCGCTGCCCGTCACGGCGTGCCGCTTCGAGCGTTCCGCGGACATGCGCTACGTCGGCCAGTCGTTCGAGCTGACGGCGCCGTTGCCCGACCGCATTACAAGTTCGCTGGCGCCGGTGCTCGATGCGTTCTACGGCGTCTACCAAGACGTCTACGGGTACGTCGACCATGAGGCGCCGGTCGAGATCGTCGACCTGCGCGTCCAGGTCGTCGGCGTCACCCCGAAGCCTCAGCCGACCGCGCGCCGCAGCGGCGGCGCGTCCGATCAGGAGCACCGGCCCCCGGCCAAGACGCGCACCATCTACTGGGCGGGCCGCCATGTGGAGGCGAGCGTGCATGAGCGCTCGGCCCTGCGGTCCGGGGATCGCTTGACGGGGCCCGCGGTGATCGAGCAGGATGACACGACGACCGTGATCCCGTCCGGGTTTGCGGTGCGCGTCGACGACCAGCTCAACGTGATCGCGGAGGGACGCAAATGACGACCAACGGACGCGCGACGAATCCCGTCCTGCTGGAAGTGCTCCGGAACCGGTTTCAGGCGATCGCAGAAGAGATGGCTTCCCTCGTTCTCCGCGCCGGCCACACCGTGTTGGTGAAGGAGACCGCCGATTTCGGGGCGGCGTTGGTCTCGCCGGACGGCGAGGTCGTGGCGGCGCCGATCAACACGGGAATCGCGCTGATGGTCGGCGTCCCGTGCGACGTTGCGATCCGGCACTCCAACGAGCTCGGGGTCGAAGACGGCGACGTGTTCGTGTCCAACGACGTGTGGAACACCGGGGGCATGGCGACCCATCTTCCCGACATCTATGTGTGGAGACCGATCTTTCACGACGGGCAGGTCGTCTGCTACGCGTGGGCGTTCGTGCACTCTTCGGACGTCGGCGGGATCGTCCCGGGCAGCATTGCGCCGTCGAGCCACGAGATCTATCAAGAAGGGCTGCGCATCCCCGTCTCCAAGCTGTTTCGCCGCGGGGCGCTGAACCGGGAGTTGCTCGGCGTGATCATGGCGAACTGTCGCATCCCCGACCAGAATTGGGGCGACATCAAGGCCATGGTCTCGGGGCTCTCGCGCGCCGAGCAGCGCATCGGCACGCTGATCGCCCGCTACGGCATCGACGCCGTGCGTCGCGGCATTCTGGATGTGCTGGACTACGCGGAAGAGCAGGCGCGGGAAGAGATCGAGAAGATCCCGGACGGGACCTACGTGTTCTGGGACTATCTCGAAGGTGATTCCGGCGGGGGACGAGCGATTCGGCTCAAGGTGCGGATGACGGTCGAGGGCAGCAGCATGACGCTCGATTTCTCCGACACCGATCCGCAGACTCGGCAATCGTACAACCTGCCGTCGCATTCGCGACGCGGCCACTGGCAGTTTGTGTTCTCGTTGATCGGGTATCTGCGGTCGGTCCGCAAGGGCATCACGTACAACTCGGGCCTGGCGCGCCCGATTGCGATCACCATTCCACGCGGGAGCGTGTTGAACCCGGAACCCGGCGTCGCGGTCGGCAACCGGTCCGCCACGCAGATTCGTCTCGTCGACGTGCTGATGGGCGCGCTCGCGCAGGCCCGTCCGGAGACGGTGCCGGCCGCCGGCGCGGGGCAGGGGTCGATCTTTCTCCTGCGCGTGCCCGACATGGAAACCGGACAAAGCAAGGTCAGCGTCATCCAACCACTCTGCGGGGGGTCTGGCGGCCGGCCAAACAAGGACGGCATCGACGGGATCGAATTCTCGATCGGCTTCTTACGCAACATCCCCGTGGAGTCGATCGAGGCCGATATGCCGGTGCGCATCCGCCGGTATGCCCTGCGGCCCGACTCCGGAGGGGCGGGACGAACCCGCGGCGGCGCCGGCTTGGAGATTGAGATGAAGCTGCTGGCCCCGGAAGCCACCGTCACCTCGCGCGCGATGGACCGCTACTCGTTCCGACCGTGGGGTCGGCTCGGCGGTCGTCCCGGCGCCTGCGGCTACACCGTGCTGAACCCCGGCACCCCGTCGGAGACGAACATCGGGAAGATCGACGTGCTCCACCTGAACTACGGCGACGTGCTGCGCATCGGCACCCCCGGCGGCGCCGGGTACGGCGACCCGCTCGAGCGCGATCCCGACGCCGTGGTGCAGGATATCCGCAAGAGCGTGCTGACCCGACCTCACGCGGCTCGCGAGTACGGCGTCGTCGTAAACGAAGACCTCACGATCGACGGGACCGAGACGCGCCGGCGGCGTGAGGCACTGGCGGCCGCCCGCGGCCCGGCCCGCGACTTTGACTTTGGTCCGGAGCGCGAACGCTACGAGGAGATCTGGTCCGATGCGTTCGTGACCGAACTCAACCGTAGCCTTTCGCCGTATCCTCCGCGTCTCCGGACGTTGCTGCGGGAACGCCTGTGCCGGTTGGTGGATGAGGCGGTTGCGGGCGACGGACGGCCGCCTGCACGGACGGAGCTGCCGGCGCTCCTCGAGCGGCTGTTGGCTCAGCTGGGATACCGGCCCGAGTCGGTGGTTCCGACGCCGGCGAGGTGACGCCGCGTAGAGAACTAGGAGGGCTGGGCCCACGTCACGCAGGGGGACGATCTGGGACAATCGTTCAACGTCCTGGGCATCGTGCGCCTACGGCTCCTGGAGCGGGGCGTCGCGACGGCGATCACGCCCCCGGGATGCACGCGTAGCGTCGTCGCGATACCGTCCATGAGCTGGAAGCGAGCGGCGGCCGGCCACTCCTCTTTTGTGGTGGCCGAACGACGGGTGAGAGGACAGCGGCCGCGCATCTCAAGGCAGACGTGCAGGGAGAGCGGCAGGCATTCCGAATGACCGGCGAACACGTCAAGCCTATGAACCCGCGTGCTCCGGTCGCGCCCCGGACGGGCGAGTACGATCCCTTCGCCCGGGGTCGATTTCCCGTTGGTGTGCGTACGGGCCAGGCGCTTGATACCCAACGGGACCGTCTGTTCCCGGTTGAAATCTGGTATCCTGCCGCGGCGCAACATGCGGGCCAGGATCTTACACCAGGGACCCAGGACGTCTTCACCGCGCCGGCACGCGCCACACCACGTAGCCAGATGGCTGTCCGCAACGCCGCCGCGCGGCCCGGCACCTACCCGTTGATCATCTTCTCCCATGCCAGCGGACATCACCGGCGGGGCGCCCCGTTTCTGTGCACGCACTTGAGCAGCCATGGGTGGCGGCAAGAGGACGCGCGGCGGTTCCTCGGGGGCGACACCGAAGCTGAGTTCGCGGCGCGGGCGTCGACGGGATGGTCCATAGAGCCTGACGCCGAGGACGGATCCGGCGACGCGCCGCTCATCCACCGCGACGCTACGAGATGAACAGGATCACAGACGAGGCAAGCAGCGCGCCCATGGCGACACTGAACAGACGGAACGCACGTTCGGATCGCAGGGCGCGCAGCAAGACCGCGCCGAAGGCGAGCCAGGGAAAACAGCTGGGCAAGCACGCAAGGAAGAAAACGAGCCCGAGTGCGGCGGACTGCCCCAGCGCGCTGCCCGGTCCCTCGTGGAGAAAGGTGGCGGCGGCGCTGGCACACACAAGCCACGACTTTGGGTTGACCCATTGAAAGGCCGCCGCGCCGATCAAGCCGATCGGTTTGCCGTCGGTCGCCGCGCCGGCACGGCGGGCCGTCGCGATCTTCCACGCGAGCCAGCAGAGCACCGCGGCGCCGCACCATTTGACACCCTTGAGGACGAAGGGATTGTTGAGGATCGCGCTGCCGAGGCCGAACGCCACGATGAACATCATCCACGCCATCCCGATCGCGACCCCCAAGAGGCTGGAAAGGCCGCGCAGCACACCGACACTGGCCCCCGTGGCGGTTAGCAGAACGTTACTGGGCCCGGGCGTGCCGGCGGCGGCGACCGAGAACACGAAGAAGGCGATGGCTTGCTCCCGCGTCATTTCAAGCGGCCTCCGCGTCTCGGGTATACTACCGGCATGGCATCTATCTTAGCGGGGCCCCGCGGCGAGGATCTTGTATGTTCGTGCGACGGCGGAGACTGGGTGTACACGTCCGAGCCGGGGGAGGGCGTCGGGCTGCTGCGCGCCTGGTTCAGAGGGCGCGCCTTCGGCAAGCATCGCCACGACACCTACGCCATCGGTGTCACCGACGTCGGCGTGCAGATGTTCGACTATCGTGGCAGGGTCGAACGCAGCACGCCGGGCCAGGTCATCGTGCTCCATCCCGACGAAATGCACGACGGCCGCGCCGGAACCGAGGTCGGGTTCAGCTACCGGATCGTCTATGTCGATCCCGCGCGCATCGCCGCCGCCCTGGGCGCGATCAGAGAACGACCGGCGTCACTGCCGTTTGTGCGCGAGCCCGTGTCCCACAACCCAACGCTCGCGCGGGCGGTTGCGGCCGCATTTCAGCCTGCCCCGGAGCCGTTGGCGCTCGACGCCCTGGTCCTGCGCCTGGCGGAAGGCCTGGTCGAAGGGGATCCCACCAGCCGCACTGCTGGTCCGCCCCGCCGCTTCGACCACGCGGCAATCGAGCGGGCCCGCGCATTCCTCGATAGCCGGCGCGCCATCGTACGGTCGGCCGAACTCGAGGCGGTCACCGGACTGAGCCGCTACGAACTCGCGCGTCAGTTCCGGATCTCGTATGCGATCAGCCCGTACCGCTATTCGCTCATGCGACGGCTCGAGTTCGCGCGGAACCGGCTGGGCAGCGGGACGCCGTTAGCCGAGTTGGCATTGGCGGCCGGTTTTGTCGACCAGGCGCACTTCACGCGCATGTTCAGATCCGCCTTCGGTGTCACGCCGGGACGCTACGCCCGGTTGCGCCGCGTGGAACCGGGCTGGAAAGGCCAGGGCGCATAGCCGGCACCCCCCCAAGAGGTCGCAAAACGTGAGTCCGCGTAGTACCGTGGGGCTCGCCCTCCACCACGACTGGATACGGTGAACTCGGAGCTGATGGATTCTCTGCGGTAACGATCAGGCAACGGGCGGTCTCGATGGCATGTCGAACGACGCGCACGCTTCCCGGATCGTGTCCCCGGTGTTGACGCGTCGCCGCCCTCGGCCATTCCCGTGAATAGGCTCGAGGAACATTGGCGCGCCGACATCCGTTATGTGGAATGTACGTGCGTGATGGAGCGTAGCCTGCTCGTCCCCCCGACGGCTACGCTCCTTCTTCTGGGAGTTTCCGCTACGCGACCTCGTGTCTGCCGGATCGAGCGATTGAGATCGGTTGAATGTGATGGTGCTGGTTCCTCCGGTTGAACGCGGTGGCCGTCCATTGAACTTTCCGCCGGGCATCAGCCCAACCTGCAGCCTCGATGTGTTTCGTCAGGATGTCCGCCTCGACCCGGTCGGCGGTGGCGGACCACACCACGAACTGCGCAGTATAGAGGTGCGAGGGACTGGACGCCATCGTGCGCTCCTACACTCATACGGTCGTGACATCGGGTTCGTCGGCGCCTGTCCTGTTTCCTTGAGCCGCCCGCATCGCGGCGCCCCAAGCTTGCCTGGGCAGGGTCGAGAAGCGCACGGAGGGCAAGCCGGGATGACAGAGGAGCGAAGGCGGGACAATCGGAGGCGCCGCCCGGAACATCTTCTTGATATAGAGGAGGTGCAGATGGTCGGGGAGGGGGGACTTGAACCCCCGGCCTCAGCGTCCCGAACGCTGCGCGCTACCAAGCTGCGCCACTCCCCGGCGCCGTTCATTGTAGCATCGGGTCCGGACGCTGACAATCAAGGCCCCCGGCGTCGGCGGGCGAAGCCCAGGACGCCTCCGCGCCGGCGGCGTATTGAGCACCATGTCACTTCAGTCGTCCCTCTCCCGCCGCGGGACCTTCGCCGTGAACCTGCCTGCGGCCACGCAGGGCACCGCGCTCGTCCTGATTTCCGCCGTCGGCTTCGGGACGATGTCGATCTTCGCGAAGACCGCGTACGCCGCCGGCGCGAACGTGCCCACGACGCTCTTCCTCCGTTTTCTGCTGGCGTCGGTTCTGCTCTGGGGCGGGCTCGCCGCCACAGGGCGCGTGCGCTTTGGGCTGTCGGCCCGGCAGGTCCTCGTATGCGTCGCCCTGGGGGCGATCGGGTACGCGGCGATGTCGCTGGCATTCTTCTCTGCGTTGGAGTACGTGCCGGCCTCGCTCGCGTCGCTCGTGCTGTACACGTATCCGCCGGTCGTGACCCTGCTCGCGTTCATCTTGCTGCGCGAGGGATTGGACGGGCGTAAGTGCCTGGCCCTGGCTGCGGCGGCGCTCGGGCTCATGCTCGTGCTGGGCATCGGTACGGGGGCGGTGCGCGGCGTCGGGGTCGTGCTCGCGCTCGTCGCGTCCGCGTCCTACTCGGCGTATATCATCGCGGCGCGCGTCCTGCTTCGCAGCGTCCCGCCGGTGGCAGCCTCTGCGATCGTGATCGCGGCTGCGGGAACGACGTTCGGGATCTACGGCGCGGCGTCGGGAACGCTGCGGCTTTCGATGTCGATTCCGGCCTACGCCGCGATTGCCGGGATGGCCGTCGTGTCGACCGTGCTGGCGATCGGTGCGTTCTTCGCGGGACTCGAACGCGTCGGCGCGTCGCGCGCTGCGATCCTGAGCACGGTCGAGCCGGTCGTGACGCTGGCGCTGGCCGCGGCGGTCCTCGGTGAGCGCCTGGCACCCGTGCAGGTGGCCGGTGGCGCGTGCATTCTCGGGGCGGTGTTCCTGTTGCACGCCGGGTCAGGACGCCGTGCAAGGCCGGCCGCGGACGTCTCCCGATCCGGCGAAACGTAGTCGCGAGTCACCCCGCATCGCTCGCGGTATGATGCGGGGACCCCGGGAATCCGCGCCGCGGTAGCGAAATAAGGGTGCAACGACTCGGACGTCGCACCGGAGGCGGTCGGATGGACGATCTGCGCATCGTGCGTGACGGACCGATCGCGACACTGGTGCTGAACCGACCGAACAAGCACAACGCGATCACGATCGAGATGTGGCGGACGATTCCGGGTGCGCTGCGCGGACTGGAACACGATCCGTCCATCCGGGTGCTCGTCGTCCGCGGCGCCGGCGAAGAGGCGTTTGCGTCGGGCGCCGATATCTCGGAGTTCGAGCGCGAGCGCTCGGACGTGCACGCGGCGCGCACCTACAGCGCGACCGTGGCCGGGGCGGAGCGGGCCCTCGCGAACTTTCCCAGGCCGACGATCGCGATGATCCACGGGTTCTGCGTGGGCGGGGGGTTGGAACTCGCGCTGGCGTGCGACCTGCGCTGGGCGGCCCAGAGCGCCAGGCTTGGCGTCACCGCGGCACGCCTGGGGATCGTGTACAGCGTTGAAGCCACCCGCCGCCTCACGAGTATCGTCGGACCGGCCCACGCGCGGGATCTGCTGTACAGCGGCCGGCTCGTCGACGCGGACGCCGCCTTGGCGATGGGCCTCGTCAACCGCGTCTGCGCCTCGGACCGGCTGGAACCCGACGCGTACGAGTACGCGTGGGGGCTCGCGCAGCAGGCGCCGTTGTCGCAGCGAGGCGCGAAGCTCATGCTGCAACACTGGCCGGGCGAGGGCGAACTCACGCAGGATGAACTCGCGGAGATCGTGGACCGGGCGTATGAGAGCGCGGACTACCGCGAGGGCGTCCGGGCGTTTCTCGAACGGCGGGCACCGACGTTCCGAGGAGAATAGACGAGGTCGGTGCCTGCGCCGCCGGCGAGCGTCGCCGCGGCATCGCGAGGAGGCGAGTGGACGGCATGTTTCCCCTGGACGGGATCAAGATCGTTGACCTGACACGGTTTCTCGCCGGGCCGTACTGCACGATGGAGTTGGGGGACTACGGCGCTGATGTGATCAAGATCGAGCCCCTCGAGGGCGATCACTCCCGATCCCAGACCCTCCGGCCCGATCTCGTCGGCAACAGCTACTTCTTCGCGGCCGCAAACCGCAACAAACGCAGCATCACCGTGGATCTGACGACCGATGACGGTCGGGAGATCGTGCTGCGGCTTGCCCGCAGCGCGGACGTCGTGATCGAGAACTTCCGGCCGGGCGTGATGGAACGCCTGGGGCTCGGCGCGCAGCGCCTGCGCGAGGCAAACCCGCGGTTGATCTATTGCGGCGTGTCCGGATTCGGACCAACCGGTCCGTACCGGACGCGCCCCGGCTTCGATCAGGTCGCGCAGGGGATGTCGGGGTTCATGAGCATCACGGGTCAGGAGGCCACCGGGCCGACGCGCGCCGGGATCGCGCTCGCCGACCTCACGTGCGCCACGACGGCGTGCCGCGGCGTGCTCTACGCGCTGCTCGCGCGGGAGCGCACCGGCCGCGGTCAGGAAGTGTATGTCGCGATCGTGGATTCGATGGTGGCGCTGCTCACGTGGAGCGCCGGGATGTACTTCGAGACCGGCACGCCGCCGGGCGTGGCCGGGAACCACCACCCGTTGTCCTCGCCGTTCGGCGTGTACCAGGCGAAGGATGGACCGTTTAACCTGTGCGCCGGCAATGAGGTGATCTGGAAGCGGTTGTGCGAGGCGGTCGGCCGCCCCGAACTGCCCGCCGATTCGCGATTCGCGACGGTGAACGACCGGGTGGCCCATCGTGAAGAGCTCAATCAAATCCTGACGGCGGCGCTGCAGGCTCGGACCGCGTCGGAGTGGGTGACGTACCTCAACGAGCGTGGCGTTGCGTGCGGGCCGATCTACAATCTGGCCGAGGTCTTCAACGATCCGCAAATCCGGCACCAGGAGATGCTCGTCGAGATGCCGCACCCGGTGCACGGCACCGTGAAGATGCTCGGCCTGCCCGTGAAGCTGTCGGAGACGCCGGGGCGGATTCGGCGTGTCCCGCCGCTCCTCGGCGAGCATACGGACGAAGTGCTCCGGGACGCGGGGTACGGTCCCGACGAGATCGCGCGCCTGCACGACGCACGGGTCGTGGGGGAACCGGTACGTGGCGGCGTGCCTTCGAGGCAACACCGCGACGGCGGCCGGTGACTGTCACGATGTTCGGGGGCGTACGCGCAGGTGTTCGCACGTTTGAGGTAGGCGACGGCAGGATTTTTCTCAGTATTCTCGAACTACGCCCCAAACTTAACATCGAAAAACCTACGCAGCATTCATCGGAGCAGCATATGCGACAGCGACTGCAGGACTGGTATCGCTATCTCGAGCAGCAAATGCACGTTTCTCTGCCGGAAGGGCCGCCCGATGTGCCTCCCGGGTACCGACGCGGGGGCGACGTCCTTCAGGATCTTCCTCGAAATGGTACGCCCCGCGGGGGTATCCTGTCAGAATCGCCGGGGTCGGTGGTTCGTCCGGCCCGGGCGCGGCTCGCCGCACCGCCGGGCGCCGTGGCGGGCGCGCACCCGCCGCGGGTGTTGCCGGTCGGGCCACGGTCACCCGACCCGAGGCGGCGAGGGGGGCGGCGTCCAATCACCGAGACGCGCGAGGAGATCATCCGCCGACTGCTGGATCCAGAGCTCACGTTGCACGAGGCCGCGGCGGTGCTGAACCTCTCCAAGGCCACGGTGCGCCGCTACACAGATCAGGGCAAACTGGTGTGCCTCCGGACCCACGGGGGACAGCGCCGGTTTCGCCTGTCGACGCTGCTGGCGTTCCTCGACCGCCAGACGGCGGAAGGAGACGAATAGCCGGGTGCACATCGGGCTCTTCACCGACAGCTATCTGCCGCGACGGAGCGGTGTCGTCCAAGCGGTCGAGGCGGCGGGCCGCCACCTGCGGCGCCGCGGCCATCGCGTGTCGGTGATCGCGCCGGCGTATCCCGGCTACGTGGACGAGGACCCGGATGTGCACCGAGTGCCGTCCCTGGCCCCCCCGGGCCATCCGGACTTCCCGCTCGCGGTTCCCTATTCCGCATCCCAGCTGCGCGAGATCCGCGACCTGGGGCTCGACGTGGTGCACACCCACTCGCCGTTTCTGCTGGGCGGGGTGGGGTTGTGGATCGCGCGGACGCTCCGGCACGTGCCGGTGGCCTTCACCTATCACACGTTGTACGCCGAGTACGCGCACTACGCGCCGATCGTCGGGGATCTGACGCGGCCGCTCGTGGCGGCGTACACGACGGCGTACTGCAACCGATGCGACCTCGTGCTCGCGTCGGTGCCGTCGCTCGCGCGGCTGTTGGGACGCTACGGTGTCCGGGCGCGCATCGAAGTCATCCCGAGCGTCGGGATCGAGCCCGACACCTTCGCGGGCCCGCCCGCGCGCGGCGTCCGCGCGGCGTTCGGCGTGCCGGACAGCGCGCCGCTGCTGGTATTCGTCGGGCGGCTGGCCAAGGAGAAAGACGTACCGCTGCTGCTGGACGCGTTCGCCGCGGCCCCGGTGGACGCGCGGCTCCTGCTCGTGGGCGACGGTCCCGAGCGGGCGGCGCTCGTGGAGCACGCCGGCCGTCTCGGCCTGTCCGGCCGCGTGCTCTTCGTTGGCGGCCAACCCCACGCGCAGGTGGTGGAGATCCTGCGCGCGGCCGACCTGTTTGTGTTTCCGTCCCAGACGGAGACGCTCGGGCTCGCCCTGGTCGAGGCGATGGCGGCTGGGCTGGCCGTGGTCGCCGTGCGCGCCGGAGCATCGGCCGACATCGTGCGCGACGGCGACACGGGCCGTCTGGTACCGGCGGACCCGGCGTCGTTCGCGGACGCGGTCCGCGCGCTGCTGGGCGACCCCGCGCGGCGGGCGGAGATGGGCCGGCGTGGGCAGGTCGAGTCGGCCGCGTACACGCAGGATCGGATCATCGACCGACTGGTGACGCTGTACGAGACGCTCATCGCGGAACACGTCGTACCCGCGTCGCATCCAACGAGCTGACTTCGGGAGGCATCACGTGCGTCTCAGGCGACTGGAATTGGCGGGATTCAAAACCTTTGCGGAGCGAACGCCGCTGGAGTTTTCGCCGAGAATCACGGCGATCGTCGGACCGAACGGCAGCGGGAAGAGCAACATCTTCGATGCGATCCGGTGGGCACTGGGCGAAGGGAGCCTGCGATCGCTGCGCGGGGTCCGCAACGAAGACGTGATCTTTGCCGGGAGCGAGCACCGGCGTCAGCTCGGGATGGCCGAGGTGACGCTGACACTGGATAACGCGGACGGAACCCTCACCCTGCCGGCGGCGAGCGACGACGATGCGCCGCCTACGCCGCTGGCCTTCGCCGAGGTCACCGTGACCCGCCGTGCGCTGCGCGGGGCGGACAGCCAGTATCTGATCAACTCGCTGCCGTGCCGGCTGCGCGACATCCAAACGATGTTTCTCGGGACCGGCCTCGGCGGGCATTCGTACGCGCTGATCACCCAGGGCGAGGTCGACCACACGCTCGACGCGACCCCGGAAGAGCGGCGGATGATCCTCGAGGAAGCGGCGGGGGTAGCCAAGTACAAGCGGCGCCGCCGGGACGCCGAACGCCGCATGGCCGCGGCGGATCAGTTGCTCCTCCGCGTTACCGACATCCTCGGCGAACAGGAAGGCCACGTCGCGCAGCTCGCCGCTCAGGCCGACGCGGCCCAGCAGTACCAGGCGTACACTCAGGAGCTCCGTGAGAAGGAGCTCGCGCTGCAGGTCGAGGAGGTGCGCCGTCTCGCCCGCGCCCACCGCCGGGTGCGCGAGCAACTTGAGCAGGTCGCCGCGCGCCGGCGCGAGGTCGACGGGGTGTTGCGCGCGCTCGAGTCGGAGCGGGAGACGCTCGACCACCGCGCCGCAGAAGCCGGGCGTGAGTGGGACGAGGCGCAGCGCGCGCTCGTCCGCCTGACAGAGCGGCGCACCGCGGAGGAGGCCGGTCTGCGGCTGTTCGCGGAACGACGCCGCGGGCTCCAGGTGCAGCGGGACCGGATCGTCCGTGAAGCCGAGCGGTACGACGACGAAGGGACGGCGCTCGAGCGGGAGCGCGCCACGCTCGATGAGGCGGAGCACTCGCTCGCCCTTGAGCGGGACCGGGCGCAGGCCACGGTGACGGCCGCCGAGGCGCACCTCGCGGCCGTGGAGCGCGAAGCCGCCGAGGCCGAGCATCGTCTCGACGCGGGGCGCGACGAAGCGCGGGCCGTGGCCGAGGCGCGCAGCCGGGCGCGCAACGCGCTTGCGGCCGCCGAGGCCCGCGCGGCGGGCCATCGCGACCGGATCGCGTCGCTGATCGAGCGCAGGGCGTACCTGGACGCGCAACGGGCCGCATTGGACGAGCGCCGCCTGGAGCTTTCGGCGTCGCTCGATCGCGCGGCCGCCGACCTCGCGGCGATCCGGGAGCGCCTGGGGGTCCTTCGCGAAGCGCACGTCCGGGAGTCCGCGGCGCGCGAAGAGTTGCGCGCGGGGCTGCATCGGGTCGAGGTCGAGCAGGAGACGGCCCGCTCACACCTCCGGCATCTCGAGGACGCCCACGCCCAGTATCGCGGATACGACGCGGGCGCGCGCGAGCTGCTCCTCGCCCGCCAGCGAGACCCGGACGCGTTCGCGGCGATTCAGGGCGCCGTCGTCGAGGCCCTCGGGGTCCCGCGCGAGGCCCGCGTGGCGATCGAGGTCGCGCTCGGCCCCGCGTTGTCGGCGCTGATCGTGAAGTCCGTGGACGACGTGCGCGCCCTTCGGGAGGCGTGGGGCGCGCCGGACCTCGGCGCCGTTACGTTCGTGCCGGTCCCGCTGGCGCAGCGCCGGACACCGGAACCGCTCGTTCCCGCCGTGGCCGCCGACCCCGGCGTCCGCGGGCGCGCGCTCGACATCGTACGGGTCTCCGGGCCTCACCCCGAGGTGGTGAGCGCGCTGCTCGCGGACGTGCTCGTGGTGGAGGATCTGGACGCGGCGCTGCGGGCGCGCGTGACCGGCTATCCTGGCGCGATCGTGACGGTGGCGGGCGACCTGCTGTCGCGTGAGGGCATGCTCACGACCGGACGCGGCGCCGCAGCGCGCGGGACCGTGGTCGGCCGCGTGGAGGAGATCGAGGAGGCGAGGGCGGCGCTCGCGCGCGTGGAGCGTGCCACGCGGGAGCAGGGAGGGAAGGTCGAGTACGCGGCCACCCGGCTGCGTGAGATCGACGCCGCAATTGCCGACGCCGACGGCGCGATCGTCGGCGCGGCGGAGCGACGGGCCGAGGCCGAGCGGCGCCTCACGCTGCTTGACGCGGAGGCCGCGCGGATCGGCGAAGAAGCCGCCGGCCGGGCGGCGGAACAGGAGGCCGCCCACCGCGAGGCGGTGGCCCAGGAGACGCTCTGCGAGGGGTTACGCACGCAGGCGGAGGCGCTCGACGCGCGCCTCGCCGGGCTCGAGGCCGAAGCGGCGTCGTTGGGTACCCTCCTTCGCGACCAGGCCGCGGCGGCGCGCGAGGCACGCGACCAAATCCTCGAGATCAAGGTGGCGCTCACCGAAATCGCCGGCCGGGGCGCGTCGCTCCGGCTGCGGGCGGACGAGGTGACGCGCGCGGCGGCGCAGGCCGCGACACGCCGCGCCGCGTTAGACGAGGAAGCCGCGCAGCTCGACGCGGACGCGGCGCGCCTCGACGCCGACGAGGCGGTCGCGCGGGCCCGGTGCGAGGTGCTCGCGCACGAGGCGTCCGACCTCGAGCAGGCGATGCAGCAGCTCGATGCCGAGCGGACCGTCGTTGCGACGCGGCGCACCGCGCTCGACGGCGAACATCGGGAAGCGGCGGTCCGGGTCGACGCGCTCGCGGAGGACGCGCACCGCGTGGAGCTGCGCCAAGCCCAGGTGGATGCGGAGATGGGCAGCGCGCGGCGCCGCATCGAGGAGGAATTTGGACAGCCGTTCGAGCGCGCCGCCGAGGGCGTGGCGGAGGCGCTGGGCCGCGACGAGACGCTCGGCCGGATCGAGGCGCTCCGCGGGTTGATCGCCGCCCTTGGCCCCGTCAACCTGATCGCGATCGAGGAACACCGCCAGGCGGCCGCGCGCGCGGAAGCGCTGCGCGCGCAGCTCGGGGACGTCCAAGGCGCGCTGCTGGCGCTCCGAGCGACGATCGCCGATCTGGAGACAGTGATCCGGGAGCGGTTCGACGAGACGTTTCGGGCGGTGAACGCGGAGTTTTCGGCGCTGTTCGTGCGGTTGTTCGGGGGCGGCCGGGCCGGTCTCGAGTTGGTGGAGGTCGAGGGGAGCGACGAGCCCGGTGTGGATATCGCGGTGCAGCCGCCCGGCAAGGCGCTCCGCAGCCTGAGCGCGCTCTCCGGCGGCGAGCGGGTGATGGTCGCGCTGGCGCTGATCTTCGCGATGCTGCGCGTCCGTCCGAGCCCGTTCTGCGTGTTCGACGAAGTGGAGGCCGCCCTCGACGAGACCAACACCCGCAAGATCGCGCAGGTGCTCTGCGAGATCTCCGAGCGGTCGCAGATCATCATCATCACGCACAACAAGGCGACGATGGAGGTCTGCGACGTGATGTTCGGCGTGACGATGGAGGAGCCGGGGATTTCCCACATGGTATCGATGCGGCTCCAAGACCGCGAGCAGATCGAGGCGGGACAGCCGGTTGGCTAGCGCCGGCGGGTGGTTCGGCCGGTTTCGAGAAGGACTCGCCCGCACGCGCCAGGCGCTCTCCACGCGTCTCGACGACCTGCTCGGCCGCGAGCTCGATCCCGCGTTCTACGAGGAACTCGAGGAGACGCTGCTTCAGGCGGATCTCGGGGTCAGCACAACCGACGCCGTGATCGCGCGGCTCAAGGAGCAGGCGCGGGCCGGGGCGCGGACGCCGGACGCCGCGCGACAGGCGCTCCGGGAGATCCTCGCCGCTTCCCTCGGCGCCGGTGTTCCGCTCCTGCTCGAACCACCGCCGGCCGTCGTCTTGGTGCTCGGCGTGAACGGCGCCGGGAAGACGACCACGATCGGCAAGCTGGCGCACCGCCTGCGCGGGGACGGTCGCAAGGTGCTCCTCGCGGCCGCGGACACGTTTCGCGCCGCGGCGGCCGATCAACTCGAGGTGTGGGCGGCGCGCGCGAGCGTGGATCTGATCCGCCACCGCGAGGGCGCCGACCCCGCAGCGGTCGTGTACGATGCGGCCCAGGCCACGCGCGCCCGGCACGTGGACGTGCTCATCGTGGACACTGCGGGGCGCTTGCACACCAAGACCAACCTGGTTGAGGAGCTGAAGAAGATGGATCGCGTGGTGCGGCGGGAGCTTCCCGGTGCGCCAATTGAAGCGCTCCTCGTGCTCGACGCGACGACCGGGCAGAACGGCATCGCACAGGCGCGCCAGTTCAAGGCGGCGCTGCCCGTCACCGGGGTCGTGCTCACGAAGCTGGACGGGACCGCCCGGGGCGGGATCGTCGTGGCGATCACACAGGAGCTCGGCCTGCCCGTGAAGCTGGTCGGGCTCGGCGAGGGGATCGAGGACCTGCAGCCGTTCGATCCCAGTGCGTTCATCGAGGGCTTGCTCGCGTCCGGCGCGGAAGCCTCGTCCGGCACGCCGCGCGACGACGCCTGACCGCCGGCTCGTCCCCGCGCGTGCCTGGGCGCGGCACGGGGTGTGCGCGGATTCTCCCGGATCTTCCATCCGCCCCTGCGGTATGATATACTCGCTGTCAAGTATTATGACTTTACAGAGATCACCTTCTTCACCCAACGGACGTACGCGCACCCTCGCAGAGCGCACCGTCGTCATCGGATTGTTCGATGCGTACGCCGATCTGCTGACGGAACGGCAGCGCGTACTCGTGCGCATGTACTACCACGACGACCTCTCGCTCGGGGAGATCGCCGAGCGCCGCCGGATCACGAGGCAGGCCGTGTTCGACGCGCTGCGAAGGGCCGTCGCCGAGATGCAGCGTCTCGAAGGCCACCTCGGCGTGGCGGCCGGCCGTGAGCGGGCGGCGCGGGCGCGCGCGGAGGCGGACGCGCATCTCGCGGCGCTGGAGCACGGGCTCGCGCGCCTCGGCGCGCACAACGGCGCAGACGTTGCGTCGTTGCGCCGGGTGCTCGGGGCGCTCCGGGACAGCCTGTGAGCGGCTCGGCTCCGCAATACTTCACGCCGCTGCCGGCGACCGAACTGCGATCGCGGCTCATCCGGTGGCTCGACGGAGACCACGAGTTCGGGTTCCGCACCGCCGCCGGGGTGTTCTCGCGGAGCAGCGTGGACCGGGGCACACGCCTCCTCTTGGAGGCCGCGGACGTCCGCGGCGCGAGCGCCATCCTCGATCTCGGATGCGGGTACGGCGTCGTGGGGATCGTGCTGGCGCATCGTGCTCCCGACGCCCGGGTCACCCTTGTGGACGTGAACCCGCGTGCGGTCGCGCTCGCGGTCGAGAATATCCGGCTGAACGACGTGCCGAACGCGGAGGCGCTCTGCGGCGACGGATACGCGCCGGTCGCAGGACGGACGTTCGACGTCATCGCGATGAATCCGCCGATCCGCGCCGGGCGGGCGGTTGTGCTGCGGCTCCTCCGGGAAGCGCGCGACTGCCTGGCGCCGTCGGGGCGGTTGTACCTGGTGGCACGGACGAGTCAGGGCGCGCAGACGCTGGGGCGATTGATGGGGGAGATGTTCACGCGGGTCGCCGAGATCGAGCGGGGCGGCGGCTTCCGGGTCTACGAGGCAACTCATGTTTGAGCAGCTGCAAACCAAGCTCGGCGATATCCTGACTCGGCTGCGGGGACGGGGCACCCTCTCGGCGGACGACGTCGAGGCGGCGCTCCGGGAGATCCGGCTCGCGTTGCTGGAGGCGGACGTGAACGTCGGGGTGGCGCGCACGTTCATCTCGCGGGTGCGCGAGGCCGCGGTCGGGCAGGAAGTGTGGACGAGCCTGAGCCCAGGCCAGCAGGTCGTGCAGATCGTGTATGCGGAGCTGACGCGCCTGTTGGGGTCTGCGAATCACTCGATCTCGCCCGCGCCGCAGCCCCCGACCGTGATCCTGCTGGTGGGCCTGCACGGCACCGGGAAGACGACGACCGCCGGAAAGCTCGCGGCCTATCTGAAGAAGCGCGGGCGCACGCCGGTGCTCGCGGCGGCGGATCTGTCGCGCCCGGCCGCCGTCCGCCAGCTGGAGATCGTGGGCCAGCAGGCGGGGGCGACGGTTGTGGTCCCGGACGGCGGCGAGGATGCGGTTGCCCTCGCTCGTCGGGCGTTGACCCGGTGTCGCGAGCTCGCCGCCGACACGCTGATCGTGGACAGCGCCGGCCGGCTGCACATCGACGACGACCTTGTGGCCGAGTTGGTGCGCGTGCGGGAGACGGTGTCGCCGCACTACACGCTGCTCGTCCTGGACGCCATGGCCGGGCAGGACGCCGTGCGGATGGCGGAGGGGTTCCACGCCGCTGTGCCGCTGGACGGGCTGATCCTGACCAAGCTGGACGGCGACGCCCGAGGCGGCGCCGCGTTGTCCGTCGTCGCGACCCTGGAACGGCCGATCTTCTTCATCGGGACCGGCGAGCGAATGGATGCGCTCGAGGCGTTTCACCCCGACCGGGTGGCCTCGCGGATCCTGGGCATGGGCGACGTGCTCACGCTGATCGAGCGTGCACAGGAGCAGGTCACCGTCGACCAGGCCAAGGAGCTCGAGCGAAAGCTCCGGCGCGCCGAGTTCACGCTTGAGGACTTCACCCAGCAGATCCGCCAGGTCCGCGCGATGGGGCCGCTGGACCAGGTGCTCTCCATGATTCCGGGCATGGGCGCGAAGCTCCGGGGGGCGCAGATGGACGAGGGTGAGCTCAAGCGGATCGAGGCGATGATCGGCTCGATGACCCCGGGGGAGCGACGCCACCCTGAGACGATCGATGGCAGCCGGCGGCGGCGCATCGCCCGAGGAAGCGGAACCTCGGTGCAGGAGGTGAACCGCCTGTTGCGTCAGTTCGGCGAAGCCCGCAAGATGCTGAAGCAGATCGAGGGCATGGGGCGACGTAAGGGCAAGCTGCCGCTCCCCTTTCAGTCCTAGAGACGCACGACCGGAGCCGGCCCGATGCCGGCGAGATCGCAAGGAGGGAAGAGAATGAGCGTCAAGATCCGACTGATGCGCCGGGGCGCCAAGGGGCAGCCGTTCTACCGGCTGGTCGTCGCCGATTCTCGGAGCCCCCGAAGCGGGCGCTACATCGAAACCGTGGGGTTCTACAACCCGAGAACGGAACCGTCGACGATGACGGTCAACGCGGAGAAGGTGATCGCGTGGCTCCGGAAGGGGGCGCGGCCGTCCGACGCCGCGCGCGTGGTGCTCGAGAAGACCGGGGTGCTCCGGCAGTGGGAGGAGTCCCGGGCGAAGGCGGCGCGGTGAAGGCGCTCGTCGAACTCGTGGCACGATCCCTCGTGGAGCGCCCGGAGGCGGTCGCCGTGCGCGTTGTGGACGGTCCGCAGGAGACCGTGATCGAGGTGCAGGTCGCGGCGGAGGATGTCGGTAAGGTGATCGGCCGTGGCGGCCGCGTGATCAAGGCGATCCGGACGCTCGCGCGCGCCGCGGCGACGCGCAGCGGCAAGCGGGTCAACGTTGAAGTGCTCCGCCCATAGGTCTCGCAGGCGCGCGGGACCGGTTCGGTCCAGTTGGCGGGAGCACGACAGAGGAGGAGTTGAGATGGCGTCGATTACGGTGCAGCGGCCGGTCGTCATTAAGGCGATCGTCACCGAGAGTTTCAAGCGTCTGTACGTCGCGGACCTCGAGGATGCGATCAAGCGGGTGGACGCGATCGTCCAGCAGATCGATGTGCAGTTCCGCCGGTTCGAGTTGGAACGCCAGGTGAACCCGCAGTCGAGGGCGATCCGGCAGCAACTCGAGTTGGAGCGGGCCCGCCAGGACGCGACCCGCATGGAGTTGCAGGCGAGACTGCGCGAGGCCCAGGAGTTGGAGCTGAACTCCGAGTTCACGCAGGGCACCATCGAGGGGACCGTGGAGGTCGCCGTCGGGGACAATCTGTTCGACAAGATCTCCCGCACCGAGATCATCGTCAAGGACGGCATCGTCTTGGAGATTCGAGAGGCGGCTCCGTCCATGGTACCTCAGTCCGGCGGGATCATCACGCCCGCGACGCGGTAGCCGCGTGACTTTGCCGCGCCCTCGGTCGGCGTCGCGCGAGGTGGAGCGGGGCTCTCGGCCACCCCGAGATGGCCGCGGGCCGCGCCCGTTCCCGCGTCGACCGATCGAGGTGTCCGATCCCCGGGATCTCGTGATCGTTGGGGAAGTAACTCGCCCGCATGGGCTGCGGGGAGCGGTGCGGGTCGTACCGGTGACGGACTTCCCCGACCATCTGGTCGCGCTCGCGGAGGTCGTGGTCGTGGACGACCACGGTGCCCGGACCGCGTCGGTCGAGTCGGCGCAGGCCGCGGGGCGATTCGTCGTCATGAAGCTCGCCGGGGTCGACACGCCGGAGGCGGCCGAGGCGCTGCGTGGCGCGACGCTCCGGATCGCCGCCTCCGAGGTCCGGCCGCTCCCCGCGGGGCAGTACTACGTGTTTCAGATCGTGGGGCTCCGGGTCAAGACCCCGGAGGGACAGCCGGTCGGCGAAGTCACGGACGTGTTGCGCACGGGCAGCAACGACGTATATGTGGTGCGCTCGGCCGGCGGTCGCGACACGCTGGTGCCGGCCGTCGAGGGCGTCATCGAGACCATCGACGTGGCGGCAGGGGAGATCGTCGCGCGCCTCCCCGAGTGGCTGTGATGCGGATCGACGTCGTTACCATCTTTCCCGAGATCTTTCCGGGGCCGCTCGGTGTGGGCATCCTCGGCCGGGCCCGTGAGCGCGGCCTGCTCGATCTGGTGGTGTGGGACCTTCGGGCGTTCACCGATGACCGGCATCGCACCGTGGACGACGCGCCGTACGGCGGGGGCGTGGGCATGGTCATGAAAGTGGAGCCGATCGTCCGGGCCGTCGACGCCATTCGCGCCGTCCACCCGGGCGGACAGCCGACCGTGCTCCTGACCAGCCCCCAGGGTAAGGTGCTAACTCAGGCGCGGGTGCGCGCGTATGCTGCCATCCCGCATCTCGTGCTGGTGTGCGGTCGATACGAAGGCGTGGACGAGCGCGTCGCGGCGCTGCTGGGGGCCGAAGAGATCAGCATCGGCGACTATGTGTTGACGGGCGGCGAGCTCGCGGCGATGGTGATTGTCGAGGCGGTGGGGCGGCTGCTGCCCGGCGCCGTCAAGGACGAGGCCTCGGTCGCCGGAGACTCGTTCTCGACGGGCCTCCTCGATTTCCCCCAGTACACCCGGCCCGTGGAGTACCATGGCCTGCCGGTGCCCGAGGTGCTGCTGAGCGGACATCATGAACAGATCCGGCGGTGGCGGAAGCGCGAGGCGCTCGAACGCACGCTTCGCCGTCGGCCAGACCTGATCGACGCCGCCGCGCTCGACGAGGAGGCGCGGGTCCTGCTCGCGGAGCTGCGGCAGCGTCCGACGTAGACGTCGCATCCGGCTTGTGACCGTGACGAAACGCATGCTATAATGCGCTGTCACGAGTGCAGAAGGGGGACATGGAATGGAGAAGCTCATGGCCATCGAGCGGCAGCAGCTCAAGCCCGGCCTGCCGTCCTTTGGCGCCGGCGACACCGTTCGAGTCCATATGAAAGTCGCCGAGGGTGGGCGCGAGCGCCTGCAGGCGTTCGAGGGCGTCGTGATCGCGCGTCGCGGTGGGGGGATCCGGGAGGCGTTTACGGTCCGCCGCGTCTCCCACGGCGTCGGCGTCGAGCGCACGTTCCCGTTGCACTCGCCCCGCGTCGAGAAGATCGAGATCCTCCGGAAGGGGCGCGTGCGCCGCGCGAAGCTGTACTATCTTCGGGAGAAGATCGGCAAGGAGAGCCGTATTAAGGAAAAGCGGTAGCGTCGGGGCCGTGGGCACCCTCAGCATCCCCACCGTCATCCTCGGGATCTCCGCGCTGCTCGTGGCGTCCCGTATCATCATCAAGCGGGCGGCCCAAATTCCGCAGGCCGCGCGCAGTTCGATCATCGAGACGCTCGACGCGTGCATCTTCGCCGCGGTTCTCAGTCTCGTCATCATCACGTTTGTGGTGCAGGCGTTCTACATCCCGTCCGGCTCGATGGAGCCGACGCTGATGGTGGACGATCGCATCCTCGTCGCGAAGTTTCTCTACCGGTTCGAGCCGGTCCAGCGGGGCGACGTGATCGTGTTTCGCTACCCGCTGAACCCGTCCCGCGACTTCGTGAAGCGCGTGATCGGACTCCCGGGCCAGCACGTGCAACTGAAGGAAGGCGTCGTTTACGTCGACGGGGCCCGCGTCTCGGAGAAAGGCTACACGATCCGCCCGGACTTCGGCAACTACGGACCAATTACGGTGCCGCCGAATGAGTACTTTGTGCTCGGCGACAACCGGAACAACAGCGAGGACAGCCGGTTCTTCGGCTATGTGCCTCGTGCGAACATCATTGGTCGGGCGGTCTTCATCTACTGGCCGCCCCAGCGGATTGGCTTCGTGCGTTAACCTGGGCCCGGGACGTGGCGGGGCGGGTGTGACCCGTGCCGCGGCGTCCGTCGTCCGGGCTGCGGTCTTGCCGGGTGTCCGATGGACCCCGCGCGACTGACCGTTCCCCAAATCGCCGCCTATCTGGCGTCGGCTCGCCGAGTGCCCGAAGAGGTGTTCAGGCGTCTCGCGGGTGACCCCCGCGCTTCGGTGGCCGCCTTGGTCGGCCGGTATCAGGCGATCCGGGCCGCCGAGCGGCGGGAGCGCGCGAGGCTGCGTGCCCTGTACCGAGAAGACCGACGGCGCACACCGTTGGGGCGGCTCGTGGCCGGCGTCGACGAGGCAGGCCGGGGTCCGCTCGCCGGCCCGGTGTTCGCCGGCGCGGTCATCTTGGGCTCGGCGGTCGTGCTGACCGGCCTCGACGACAGCAAACGGCTCACCCCCGAGGCGCGCGAGGTACTCGACGCCGAGATCCGCGCCTGCGCGCTCGCCGTGGGGATCGGTGAAGCTTCGGTCGAGGAGATCGACCGCTGGAATATTCTCGGCGCAACGCGCCTCGCGATGCGTCGAGCGGTCGCGGCGCTGACGCCGCCCCCCGATTACCTGTTGATCGACGGTCGGGATCGATTGCCCGCGCAGGTGGCTCAGGCCACGGTGATCGACGGGGACGCGACCTGCGCCTCGATCGCGGCGGCCTCGATCGTGGCGAAAGTCGCGCGCGATCGGACGATGCGGGCGCTCGACGAGGTGTTCCCCGGATACGGGTTTGCCCGGCACAAGGGATACGCGACGGCGGAACACCTCGCGGCCCTCGCCCGCCACGGGCCGTGTCTTGCGCACCGCCGTGCGTTTCTCCCCGAGGACCAACTCTCGTTGTTCGAGTGCGAGCCGTCTCAATCGGCGCACCTAGGGAGCGCGGGAGGCGGGGGGGCGCGGTGAACGGGGCATGATCGCCACGGGTGGGACGGGCGCGTGGTGTGGCAGGTCGACTGGACGTGCGGCGGGTGTACGACCACCGCGTTGGCGTGCATGATGAGTACGCGAATCGTGGCGCCAAGGCGAAGTCCACGGCTCGGCTGAAGTCGAACCAAGCGATCAAGAGGCTGGCCGTTGTTTGCAACGAAGCCCGGGAGCATCGAGGGGCGCACGTCCTTCTCAACGTCTTCACCGCGGGCAGCAGGGATGATCGGAATCCCGTCCCGGCCGATGTGTGTACGAAAACAGGAGAGATCGTATGATGGGACGAAGCAAAGCCGTTACGCAGGCCGTGGCCGAGACCGAGACGGTCCGGGCTGCGGAGGGACGGGGCGCGGGATAGCGGCGGTACGCGATTCCCGCCCGCCGGAGCGTTCTCGGCGCAGATTGGCGCCTGGAGGGGGATGAGGAATGGGCCAAGGAAAGCGGCGGCTCGGGACGAGCAGTAGCACGCGGCGGGTTAGCCGGCGGACATTTCTTCGGACGGCGGGGGCCGGGGTGGGGTTAGCCGCAGCGGGCCTGCTGAAACCCTCGCCATGGACCCCGCGGGCCGAGGCGGCGAGCGCCGACATGGGATCGCTGCTGTTTGCGATCGATTTTGCGGGAATCAAGACCCTCGATCCCGGCCGTACCATCGAAGTCACCGGCATGATGGTCGAGAAGGTCACCTATGACACCCTGTTAACGTTCGCCGGTGAAGACCTGCGCACGCCGCGGCCGCATCTGGCGACCGGCTGGACCGTGAGCTCGGACGCGAAGACGTTCACGTTCACGCTGCGGCAGGGCGTGAAGTTTGCGAGCGGCAACCCCCTGACCTCGGCCGACGTGAAGTGGACCTACGACCGGATTCTCAACCTCAAGGCGAACACGTCCTTCTTGTTCGACGGCGTGAGCAGCGTCGAAGCGCCCGACCCGAAGACCGTCGTCCTCCGCACGAAGGACCCGTTGTTGCCGTTGATCCCGATCCTTTCCCACCCCGGCCTGGGGATTCTCGACAGCAAACTCGTCATCCAGAACGGTGGGGATGCTGGGCCGAACGCCAACAACGCGGACCACGCGGAACCGTATCTGCTGGCGCACTCCGCCGGAAGCGGTCCGTTTATGACGCAAAACTACACGGCCGGCCAGGAGCTCGTGCTCGTGCGCAACCCCAACTTCTGGGGGAGTCGTCCGAAGTTGGAGCGCATCGTCATCCGAAATGTGCCGGACCCGGTCACCCAGGCGCTCCAAGTCGTGCGGGGGGACCTCGATGTCGCGGCCAACATCGGACCCGATCAAATTCCATCGCTCCGCCGCGCGCCGAACGTCGTGGTCCAGACGAGCCCGTCGGCGACCACGTTCTACGTCCTGATGAACAACACCCCCGAGGTCGGCGGCGCGTTCGCGAACCCCAAGGTCCAGCAGGCGGTCCGATATGCGCTCGACTACGACGGCATCTTGAAGATCGCCGGGCCGGGAGCCGTGCGGCTCGCCGGGGTCATTCCGACCCTGTTGCCAGGCTCGCTCCCGAGTAGCGCGGCGACGAAGACCGACCCTGAGAAGGCCAAGAGCCTCCTGAAGGAGTCCGGGCTGAGTACGGTCAGCGGGACGTTCTCGTACTCGAGCGACGCGATCCAGTTCGGCATCCCGACCGCGCTGTTGGCCCAGAAGATTCAGTCTGATCTCGCAGCCGTCGGGATCCAGCTCAAGCTCGACGGCCTGCCCACCGTGACATCGCTCGCGCTCTACCGCGGCGGAAAGGACCAGTTCGGCGTCTGGGGCTGGGCGGCCGACTATCCGGACGCCACCGACTTTCTCGTCTACGCGCCCGGGCGCGTGGTCGGGAAGCGTGCCGGCTGGCTGCCGTCGGCGTCGGCCGACGCGCAGAAGCTCGCGACGATGGCCGATGCGGCGGAGGCGGAGGTCGACCCAAAGAAGCGTGTCGCGTTGCTCCAGCAGTGGGAGCGGATGCTCGCCCAGGTCGGCCCGTACGCGCCGCTGTTCCAACCTGCGATCCCGTACGCATTCCGGTCCAACGTGCGGGGGGTGACGTACAACAGCGTGTGGGCTATGGACCTGTACACGATTAGCAAGACCGCGTAGACGACGCCACACCCGCCCCAGGGAGCACGGCGCCGACGCCGGTGTTCCCTGGGGCGTCAGTCTCGAAAAGGGGGGCCGCGCATGACACGAACGGGAGCACTGGTGGGGTCCACCGCAACAGGCCGACTGAGCCGCCGGACGCTGCTCAAGGGAACGGGCGGGGCGGCCGGGCTCGCGGTCGCGGGACGATTGGGACGGGACCGGACGGCCGCCGCGGCGACCGCGCCGACTCCGAACACGCTCATCATGGCGCCGAACTTCGTCATCCGGAGCCTGGACCCGGGGCACACGCTGGAACCGGACGGCGAGATGGTCACGCACGCGTGCTATGACGCGCTCGTGACGTTCGACGGGGCGGACCTGTCCACACCGAAGCCGCACGTTGCCACCTCGTGGAAGGTCTCCGGAGGCGGCCGGCTCTACACGTTCACGCTGCGCCAGGGGATTCGATTCGCGAGCGGCAATCCGCTGACATCAGCCGACGTGAAATGGTCGTTCGACCGGGTGATCAATCTTCAGTCGAACCCGGCGTTCTTCCTCGCCAACGTCGACGAGGTCCAAGCGCCGGATCCGCAGACGATCGTGCTGCGTCTGAAAGCCCCTCAACCGTCGATTCTGCCGATTCTGTCGAACGGGGCGCTCGGCATCATGGACAGCAAGCTCGTGACGTCGCAGGGCGGGGACGCGAGCGTCGACGCCAAGACCAAGGACCACGCCGAGGCGTGGCTCCAGTCGCATTCCGCCGGCAGCGGCGCGTTCATGATTCAAAGCTACACACCCACCCAGGAGCTCGTGCTCGCGCGGAATCCCAATCACTGGCGAGCGCCGGCGAAGATGGATCGCATCGTGCTTCGCAGCGTGCCGGAGTCCTCCACGCAGGCGCTGCAACTCGAACGCGGGGATCTTGATCTCGCAATGAGCCTCGGACAGGAAAACCTCGCGACGTTGCGCCGCCTGTCGTCCGTGACCATCCAGTCGAGCGTCGTCGCGACATCGTTTGTGATGATGGTGAACATGGATCCGTCGCTGTCCGGGCAGCTCGCGAACCCCAAGGTGTTGCAGGCGATCCGGTACGCGCTCGATTACGACGGCATTCTCCAAATCGCGGGACCGGGCGCCCAGCGCATGGCTGGGGTGATCCCGAACGATCTGCCGGGAGCGCTCGACCCGCGTGAGGCGGTCAAGACCGACAAGAATAAGGCGAAGGCCCTGCTCAAGGACGCCGGTCTGTCCGCGGCGAAGGGCCGGCTGATGTTCGCGAGTGACGCGACCTCCTACGGGATCCAGTACTCGCTGCTCGCGCAGAAGATCCAATCCGACCTTGCGTCCGTGGGCATCACGATCGACTTGGACGGCCTGCCGGGGACGATCGAACTCGGGCAGTACCGCGCAGGGAAGGCGCCGGCGCTGTTCGGCGGGTACGCAGCCGACTATCCCGACGCGACGGATTTCCTCGTGTACCTGCCCGGCCAACTCGTCGGCAAACGGATGAACTGGCCGGCGAGCGCGAGCCCGGCCGCCCAGGAACTCGCCCAGTGGGGCGACCAGGCGACCCAGGAAGCCGATCCCAAGGCGCGGGTCGCGCTCCTCCAGAAGGCCCAACGGCGCCTCCTGGAGATCGGGCCCTACGCACCGCTGTTCACGCCCGCGCTCCCGTTCGGCTTCCGATCGGACGTGCGGGGCGTGACGTACAACAGCGTGTGGGAGGTCGACTTCTACACGATCCGCCGCGGGTAGGCCGGGCCGACCGGACGCGGTGTCCAGCGGGAGCGCGACGTGAATCTTCAGGCCTACGTGGGTCGGAGAGTGCTCGTGCTGCCGCTGATGATTCTTGGAATCACGCTCCTCACGTTCGTGTTGTCGCACGCGGTTCCGTCCGACCCCATCGCGGCGAATCTCGGTGATCAGGCGGCCGCCGACCCGGCGGTCGTCGCCGCGTTCAAGCACCGCTGGGGGCTCGACCGGCCGCTGCCGGAGCAGTATCTCATCTACCTCGGCAGGCTCGTGCGCGGCGACATGGGCGTGTCGATCTCCACGCACCAGCCGGTGGTGCAAGATCTGTCGCAGCATCTGCCCGCGACGATCGAACTCGCGACCGCCGCGATGGTGATCAGCCTTGTGTTTGGGATTCCACTCGGGATCGTGTCGGCGATCCGGCGGGACTCCGTGATCGACCAGATCGGACGCGGCGGATCGCTTATCGGCGTGTCGATGCCCGTGTTCTGGTTGGGGTTGGTGGCGCTGTTCCTGTTTTACGCCCGCCTGGGTTGGGCGCCCTCCGCCGGACAGCTGAGCCCCCGCCTCGCGCTGCCGCCGTTTACGACCGGGTTCGTCGTGATCGACGCGCTGCTCGCCGGACAGACGGACGTGGCGGTGGATGCGCTTTCGCATCTGACGCTGCCCGCGCTTGTGCTGGCGTCGTCGGCTGTGGGCATCATCACCCGCATGATGCGCGGCAGCATGCTCGAGGTGCTTGGCGAGGACTATGTGCGCACCGCGCGCGCGAAGGGGCTCGCTCCGCGACGGATCACGATACGGCACGCGGCGCGGAACGCGCTCTTGCCGGTGATCACGGTGATCGGTCTCAGCTTCGGGGGCCTGCTCTCGGGGGCGGTGGTGACGGAGACGGTGTTCGCGTGGCCCGGGCTGGGTTCGTACGCGTTCCAGAGTGCGACCTCGCTTGACTTCCCCGCGATCATGGGCGTCGGGATCGTCGTCGCGACGGTCTACATCCTCGTCAACCTGCTGGTCGACATCGCGTATGCGATCGTCGACCCGCGCATCCGGATGGGCTGAGCGATGGCGGCCGACACGGCCCTGCGCGGCGCGGCGCGGCGACGCGGCGTGTTGTCCGGTGCTGTGCCGAAAGCGTTTGTGCGCTCGCCGCTCGCGATCGCGTCGATCGTTGTGGTCGCGGGGTGGCTCGCCGTGGCCGCGGCGTCCCCGGTGATCGCTCCGTATGGACCGCTGGCGCAGGACATCGCGGGGCGGCTCGCTCCGCCGGGCCCGGCCCACTGGTTCGGCACCGACCCGCTCGGCCGGGACATCCTGAGTCGGGTGCTGTACGGCGCGCGTCTGTCCATTCCGGTCGGCATCGCGGCCGTCGGGCTCGCCGTCGTGCTCGGCACGCTGATCGGCAGCGTCGCGGGCGTCGTGGGGGGCACGGTGGACGAGGCGATCATGCGTCTGACCGACCTGATGCTCGCGTTTCCCACGGTGATCCTCGCGATGATCATTTCGGCCGCGCTGGGGGCGGGGATCCGGAATGCGATCATCGCGATCATGGTCGCGTGGTGGCCGACGTATGCGCGGTTTGCCCGCGGCCTCGTGCTCGGAGCGCGCGATCGGGAGTACGTGGAGGCGGCCCGCGCCGTGGGAGCGTCGCCTCTTCGGGTGTTCGTCCGGCATGTCCTCCTGAACATCCTGTCGCCGATCGTCATCCTCAGCACGCTCGATGTGGGGCGGGCGATCCTGACGTTCGCGTCGCTGAGTTTCCTCGGGCTCGGTCCACCGCCCCAGATTCCGGAATGGGGTTCGGAGATCGCCGCCGGCCGCGACTACCTTGACCAGTGGTGGATCGCCACGTTTCCGGGGCTGGCCATCCTGACGCTCGTGGTCGCGCTGAACGTGGTGGGGGACAGCCTACGGGACGCGCTGGATCCGCGTCTGCGAAAAGCGTGACGGCAAAGAAGGAGTTTGGGCCGGGGGGCAGAACAACCAACGCGCGGTAATCGCAGCATCGTCGCAGCCGGACATCGCACGCGCCTTTCATCACAGCATTCGACGCAGAAGCGGAGGCCGTATGAACCGCGAGCAGATCGTTACCACGCTCCTATCCCGTGGCGCGCTTTCCCTGATCCAGACGATCGAAGACGTCGAAGCCGGGCGCGTACGCCGCGTGCGGCTCGACCGGATCCCCGGAGACCCCGCGTTCACCCGAGAGGTCGTCGAGCTATTCTACAGCCTCGGGGCGGACATTGACCTCGCGCTGCCGGCGTCGCGATCGCACCTGCGCCGCGTCGGGTAGTCGGGTTCCTGGCGGCGGCGATGCGCGACGAGCTGATCAGGCGCGAGACTCCACAAGGGACGGTCCGGGTGGTGGTTGCCTACGCCCGCGTCCGCGGCGGCGGTTGGCTGTGGATCGCCAGACGATCGCCCTCCGGCCCGGTCATCGGGCAGGGACGGGGCTCGACGTATGAGATCGTTCGTGCCGCAGTGGAGGAGTGGCTAGAGCAAGAAGCCCAGCAACTTACCCGATAGCTTGCGCGGCATCAGGGCGGGGCGGTCCGCGTCAGCACCGCGGGCACGTTCCCCCGTCACCGGCGTGCCCCGTTCGCGGGATGCGTGCGAGCGACCCCGCGGCCAGAATGCTTCGGGGGCTGGCGTTTCTCGTCGGTTCATTCGAGGCGTTCGAACATGACCACGCTGTAGTCGAGGTCTTGCGCCGCGACCCCGAGTTGCCGCAGCATGGCCATGACCTGCGCGCGGTGATGCACCTCGTGAAAGAACAGCTGCCCGGCGATGCCCCCGGCCGTCGCCCGCATGCGTCTCGGAGGGGTGAACATCCGGTTCGTGAACTCGATCGGCCGCGTCCCGTCCCCGAGATCAGCCAACGCCTGCCGAGTCTGCGGGTTGAGCCGCGACCACGCGGCGACGAACGGTTCAAGCTCAGGCAGCTTGTCCCCGCTGAACGGGTTGTCCGCGGGCGAAAACTCCTTGCCGCCCAGCCGCTGGGTGTAGCTGTACTGCGCGGCGGCGGTGTGGACGAGCGTCGCGCGGATCGAGCCCATGCCAAACGGAAACGCGCGTGTGTATGTTTCCGCGGGCTGGCTCCGCACCCAGCCCAGCAGCCGTTCCCGCGCCTTGCACAGGTAGTCGAAGTAGTGCGCCAGATCCACGGTGGATGTGCTCATGGTCGACCCGTTTCGCTGCGAGGGTGCGCTTCCCTGCCGGCTGCGGCACCACCGCCGGGCCCCCACGATCGCGCGGCGGGACGGCCCCGGACGAAGGACACGATCGCCGGGACGCGGAACTCCTCGGCGTTGCGCATGCCTCGCGGGTGCCCGCGGGGCCGTCCGCGTCCGTCGCGGTGCGCCCGCGGCCGCCGCGCCGACTCTCCGGAGGTGAATCGATGGGATACCTGAGCCGCCGCGTGTATCAGGACCGGCTGACCCGCATTCGCAAGGAGCTCCTCGACGCGGATCTGGCCGCCCTCGTCGTGCTGACTCCCGAGAACTTCCTGTACGTGTCCGGATACTTCCTCGACGTCCAGCCGTGGGAACGCCCGGTGGCGGCGATCATCCCGCGCGACGCGGACCCGTTCCTGGTTATGCACGAGCTATCGACGAACCATGTCCGGTACGCGACCGAGCACAAATCGATGTGGATTCCCGAGGTGCACTTCTACGCCGAGCACTACCGGATGCAGCACCGCACGTACCTGACGCCGCAGTGGCCCCAGATGGTGGCCGATCTCCTGCGGCGCAAGGGGATCCGCCGGGGCCGGCTCGGGGTGGACAGCACCGCCGGCCCAATCGGCCAGGTGCCGTCGCTCCTGCCCGGCGTTGAACTCGTCGCGGCCGGGCGTCTTCTGCGAGAGATGCGCGAGGTCAAGGACGAGGAGGAGCTCACGCTCATCCGTCAGGGCGCCGAGTTGAGCGACTGGGGACAGCAGCGGTATCGCGAGCACCTCGCGCCGGGCCGGCCGCTCGCGGAAGTGGACACGCTCGTCGCGCACGAGATCTGCACCGAAGCGATTCGGCGCTGGCCCGACTACAAGGTGGAGATCCGGGTCGCGGGGCTCACCGGCCCCAACTCCGCGTGCCCGCACGGGATCAGCGGGAACTACGGGCAGGTGATCGAACGCGGACACGGCATCGTGAACGTGATCATCCCGCGCCTCAACGGGTACGTCTGCGAGAACGAACGGACGTTTTTCGTCGGCACCCCGAGCAAGGAGCAGGCCGCGGCGTTTCAAGCGGCGTACGAGGCGCAGGACGCGTCTGCCGCCGCGTTTGTGGCCGGCGCGACGATGGCCGATGCCGACGCGGCGGCCCAGCGGGTGTTTGAGCAGCATGGCTACGGCGATCGGATCGTCCACCGGACGGGACACGGTATCGGCCTCGCGGGGCACGAGTTCCCCGACGACATCGCGTTCAACTTCCGGCCGCTCGTCGAGAACGAAGTGTTTAGTTGCGAGCCCGGGATCTATCTGTACGGCGTCGGGGGGTTCCGGCACGACGACACGGTGATCGTGAAGCAGGGCCGGCCCGAGGTCACGACCAAGTTCCCGCGAGACCTGGAGTCCCAGACCGTCGCCGCCGTACGACGGTGAACCGTCTCGGCGGCATCGTATGGGAGGGGGTGACCGCTCCATGACGGCCGAGCGCGCTGCACGCCCACCGAGGTGCCAGTGGGGTCGCCACGTCACGCGCCGAACGTTTCTCAGGATCGCCGCCGGGGCCGGGATGGCCGTGGGTGGGCTCGGTCCTGGGCCGGCCTCCACGGCCGCCGACGCCCAGGCGCACAACCAGATCACGATCGGCATCGGCAGCGAGCCGCTGACCCTGATGGGGGCAACGATCGTCGATTGGACGACCAACGCGCAGCTCGAAAACATTTACGATCTGCTGTTTACGCGGGACCCGAAGACGGAGAAGATCATCCCGTGGCTGGCGACCGGGTACAGGATCCTCGACGACAAGACCTGGGAGCTCACGCTCCGCAAAGACGTGCGGTTCCACAACCGCGAGCCGTTTACCGCTAAAGCCGTCAAGTTTACGTTCGACTACCTCCTCGATCCGAAGAACAAGACCCACTACCTGCCCCGATTCAAGTCGGTGTCGGGCGTCGAGATCGTGAACGACTACACGGTGCGGGTGCACACCTCGGAGCCGTTCCCCGCATTCCTCGACAACGTCTCGCTGCCGGGCCCGTTCATGCTGGCGCCCGAGTACGTGCAGAAGGTCGGTATCGACTACGCCGCGGCGCACCCGATCGGCACCGGTCCCTATACGTTTAAGGAGTGGGCGCGCGGACAGTCGCTGACGCTGGCGAAGACCCCCTCCTATTGGGCCGGCGCCCCGGCAATCGACGCCGTCGTGTTCTCGGTGATCCCGGAGTTCAGCGCGCGCCTCGCCGCATTGCTTTCTGGCCAGATCGATATCATGAAGGACGTGCCGCCGCAGGCGGTGGACACGGTCAATCGGAGTGGCCGGGCGACGGTTCGCACCACGGTCAGCTCGCGGATCGACTACCTGGCGTTCGAGACGCTGCACCCCGGCCCGACGCAGAACGCCAAGGTGCGGCAGGCGATCAACTACGCCATCAACGTGGACGAGCTGCGCACGTCGGTGCTCGGCGGCATGGCCACACGTATTTGCGGCTACGTCGGCCGGTATGATTCGGCCTACGACCCGGCGATCAAATGTTACGATTACGACACCAAGAAGGCGGAACAACTGCTCCGGGAGGCCGGGTACGATCCGGCGAAGCTCACCCTGACGCTGGATACCCCGAGCGGGCGGTATCCGCTCGACAAAGAAGTCTCCGAGGCGATCGCCGCGCAGCTCAACAAGCTCGGGATCACCGTGCACGTCCAGGTCAACGAGTGGCGGGATCACCTCGACAAGGTCATCAACCGCAAGGCCGGCGACATGTTCTTTCTGGGATGGGGCCCGGATCTCCAGCCGATCGGCACCGTGGATCAGCTCTTCGTCGGCACGCAAACGTACAGCGGATTCGACGATCCGCAGACCGACGCCATGATCAACAAGTCCGTACAGATCGTGGACCCCGCTGCACGGAACGCCGCGTTTCGGAAGATCCAGGAGGCGCTGCATCCGATGGCGCCGTGGGTCCCGCTGTGGAACCAGCATGACCTCTACGGTGTGGCGAACTGGATCGCCTGGGCGCCGCGTCCCGACGAGAAGGTTTGGATGTGGGAAGCGAAGGCGAAGTAGGGAACGCCGCCGGCGGGGTGGATGAGATGAACCCCGTCCACCCCGGGTAGGGGACGGTCCCCAGATGTCTCGGTATCTCCTCGGCCGCGCCGGCCAAGCGGTGCTGGCGATCTTTCTGGCGTTGACCGTCGTCTTTTTCCTCGTGCGGATCACCGGCGATCCCGTGATCCTGTTCCTCCCGCAGGATGTGCAGCCGAAGGACATCGTGTACTTTCGCCACCTGCTCGGGTTCGACCGACCGGTCTGGCAGCAGTACCTGTCGTTTCTTGGCGGGGCCGTGCACGGAGACTTCGGGCGATCGTTGCGATATCGGACCCCGGCGCTTTCGCTCGTGGTCTCCCGGCTCCCGGCGACATTTCAGCTAGCGGCCACCTCGCTCGCGATGGTGGCGTGCGCGGCCGTGCCCGTGGGGATCGCCTCCGCCGCCCGACGGGGCACGTTCGTGGACAACATCGGGATCGCCGCCACCGCGGCGGGACAGGCGGTTCCGGGATTCTGGTTGGGCCTCATGCTGATCTGGGTGTTTGGGGTCTGGCTACGCTGGCTGCCGGTCGCCGGGTACGGCGGATGGACGCACTTCGTCCTGCCGAGTCTGACCCTGACCGCGTTCTACGCGGCCCAGATCGCACGGATCACACGATCGTCGGTTCTCGACGCGCTCGGCCAGGACTACGTTCGGACCGCGCGCGCGAAGGGGATCCACGAGCGGGGCGTGCTCGCACGACACGTGCTCAAGAACGCGGCGATCCCGATCGTCACGGTGTTCGGTCTCAACGCCGGGCAGTTGCTCGGCGGGGCCGTCGTCACGGAGACGATCTTCGCCTGGCCCGGGATCGGACAGTACATCCTCAACGCGTTGCGCGGCCGCGACTTTCCGGTCGTGATGGTGGGCGTCTTCCTGACGTCGGCGATCTACATTCTCGTGAATTTTCTCGTCGACCTCTCGTACGTCTGGCTGAATCCCCAGGTGCGGTATGGCTGAGTCCGCCCGGTGGCTCGTTCCAAGGACGGGCGCGCTTCGGCGAGGCGGCAGGGGGCTTCCCGGGTTGTGGCGGAGCCGAACCGGCACGCTCGGCGTCGCGATCGTCGCGGTGGCCGTCCTGTGCGCGGCGCTGGCACCCGTGCTGGCTCCCTACAACCCGACCGCGGCACAGTTCTCGACCACGCTCCGACCTCCCAGCGCCGCGCACCCGTTCGGCACGGACCAACTGGGCCGCGACGTACTGTCGCGCGTCATCTTCGGCGCTCGGATCTCGCTGCTCGTGGGCGGCGTGACCGTGCTCATCTCGGGGTTCGTCGGCTGCGCGCTGGGGATGCTCTCCGGATACCTCGGCGGCTGGCTCGACGCGGCGGTGATGCGGCTCGCCGACGTGCAGCTCAGCTTTCCGTTCATCCTGCTCGCGCTGACCATTAACGCCGTCATCGGCGCGGGACTGCAGACGATCATGCTGAGCCTGGTCGTGGCCGGGTGGCCGCTGTACGTCCGGGTGGTGCGTGGCGAGATCCTCGCGCTCCGGCACCGGGAGTACGTGCAGGCAGCCATCGCGACCGGCGCGCGCAACGGGCGCGTGATGTGGCAGCACGTGCTGCCGAACGTCGCCACCCCGATCATCGTGGTCAGCACGCTGCAGGTCTCACAGTTCATCATCGCCGAGGCGACGATCAGCTTCCTCGGATTCGGGATACAGCCGCCGACCGCTGCGTGGGGTGGCATGGTGAGCGACGGACGGAACTACATCTTCTTCGCGTGGTGGCTCACGGCGTTTCCGGGGGCAGCCCTCGCGCTCACGGCGCTCGGCGTGAACCTCACGGGCGACTGGCTGCGCGACACGCTCGACCCGAGGCTGCGCACGTAGCGCAGCACCGGCGCCGGCGGACCGGGCCGCACGCGGGAGGGGATGCCCACCGCCTCGCGTAGTACCTTAAGCGGAGAGCCGCTCGGAACCGGTTTCTGTTCACGCTCATGTGGAGCGTTGAGGCGGAGGGAGGACATACGATGCGATTGGTGACGTTCAAGACGGGCTATGGCGCACGGCTCGGCGCGGTCGACGGGGATCACGTGGTCGACCTGAACGCGGCGTACGCCGCTCTGCTGGAGTCCCGCGGCGCGGCGCGCGCACACGCGCGCGCGCGCGCCGATGTGCCGGCGGATGCGACGCGGTTTCTGAGCGAGGGGGGCGACGCCCGACGTCGGGCGGAGGATGCGGTCGCGTTCTCGCGCCACGGTGCGGCCCCCGGCATCCGTGTGGCCCGTCGCGGGCTGGTCCTGCTGCCCGTCGTGCCACACCCGCCGAAGGTCATCTGCGTGGGGCTCAACTATCGGGACCACGCCGCGGAGACGGGGATGAAGATCCCGGACCACCCGGTGTTCTTTTCCAAGTTCACGTCGTGCCTGATCGGCGCCGGCCAGCCGATCGTGTTGCCGCGCGTGAGCGAGCAGCTGGACTACGAGGCCGAGCTGGCGATCGTCATCGGCCGGCCCGGCCGGTACATCGCTGAGACCGACGCGTACGCGCACGTCGCCGGCTACACGATCCTCAACGACGTCAGCGTGCGAGACTATCAGATGCGCACCAGCCAGTGGCTGATCGGGAAGGTCTTCGACCGGTCGACGCCGGTCGGGCCGGAGCTGGTGACGGCGGACGAGGTCCCGCACCCCGAGGCGCTGCGGCTTTCCACGACGGTCAACGGCCGGGTGTTGCAGGACTCGAACACCAGCAACTTCATTTTCGGGATCCCGCAGGTGATCGCGTCGATCTCCGAGATCCTGACGCTTGAACCGGGCGACCTGATTGCCACGGGAACGCCCGCCGGGGTCGGGTTCGCCCGCAAGCCGCCGATCTTTCTCCGGGACGGCGACGCGGTCGCGATTGAGATCGAGGCGTTGGGCCGGCTGGAGAATCCGGTGGTCGCCGAGTCCGTCCCCGCCCGCGCCGGCACTGCGCGGACCGGCGTCGGCCGGCGGCCCTAGGGCGGGGTCCCGAGCGCGCCGCTGCACGGCCCGGACGCGGTTCGGCGCGTCTGTGCGTCGCTAGCGCTAAGCGTACTCCAAGCTCCTGGCAACGGGCAGGAAAACTCAACCGAACCGCGAACTGCCGCGCACAGGTCTCCCGGGCCCGGGTGGCCGCACGCGTCCCACAGGAGGTGGTCGGCTGATGGAAGGCGTGTTCTCGCAACGCCGCTACCAAGTGCTCGGCACCGCATGGCTCGCGTGGTTCGTCAACTATATCGACCGTACTAAGACGGCGGCCCTGTTGCCGTTGATCATCGCCTCGCTCGGCATGACGACGAAGGAGACGGGGCAGGTCCTGTTCTGGTTCTTCCTCGGGTACGCATGCGTCCAACCGTTCGCCGGCTTCTTCACGGATCTGATCGGGCCCAAAAAGATGCTCGCGGTCACCATCGGCGCGTTTTCCGTGTTCACGTGGACGATGGCGTTTGTGGGCGACTGGCACCAACTGGCGCTGCGAAACCTCCTGTTCGGGATCGCGCAGGGGTTCGAGGTGACGGCTGGGTCGCGGCTGACCGCGACGTGGTTCCCGCCCAGCACGCGCGGCCGGGCGTTCGCCTTCCACCAGACCGCCTATACGATCGCGCCGATCCTGGTACCGTTCATCGTCGTGCCGATCGCACAGGCGACCGGGTCGTGGCGGTGGTCGTTCATGGTGGTGTCGTTCCTCGGCCTCCCGGTGCTCGCCGCGATCAACAAGTTTATCGTGGACCGTCCCGAGCGCGACCCGAAGATGACGCACCAGGAGCTGAACGTGATCTTCAGCGAGGAAGAACTGCGCACGCACCACGGCGACATCTCCGACCCGGCGCGGGCGCATCGCGTCGAGGAGCTTCCTCCGGGCGAGCGCCTTACACCCTACCATGAGATCTTCGCGAACCGGAACGTCGCGCTCATGTTTGGCGCGGGGTTCTTCTTCCTGCTGGCGTCGTGGGGGCTGACCACGTGGCTGCCGACCTACGGCGTGCAACAGCTCAAACTGCCGCTCATCGTCGCGGGCTCGCTGTCCTCGGTTGTCTATCTTGGGGCGCTCTGCGGAGTCCTCCTGAGCGGGTACCTGTCCGACATCGTGCTGAAGACCAAACGCACGCCGATTTGGCTGCTCGGCGGCCTGCTGATGGCGGTGACGATCGGGTGGGCGTCGACGTTTCGCCAGGGCGTGCCGATTATGACGGCCTACGTCGCGTTCTTCATCTCCGGGTTCGGCGCGTCGTGGACGCCGACCGGGACCCTGTTTGCGCCGTACCTGGCGGAGATCCTGACGCCGGGCGCGGTCGGGCGCTCGCTCGGTGTCGTTGTGCTCGGCGGCATGCTCGGGAGTACCGTGGCACAGCCGCTGACCGCGGCGATGGTTATCCAAACGCCCGCGGGACCCGACTTTCACCGTGCGTTCCTCATGTTCGCGACGTGCGGGATTCTCGGGTTCCTGTGCTGCGCGTCGTTGATCGAACCGCGCGTCCGTCGGACCTATCTCGGCTACCTCTTGTCCGGAGGGAGGGAGGGCACATGGCACCCCACGTCGCCCATGCCAGCAGCGTAATCCTGGCCCTTGCGGGCCCCGCGGCGAAGATGCGGGGTGCGGGCCCGGCGGACCCGATGCAGGACTTCGGGTCGTTGTGGTCGGTGGCCGTCGGGCTGAACGTGATCAACACGGTCATCGTGCTGTACTATCTCGTCCGGATCTGGATGCAGAAGGAGCGGCCGGTCGCCTAGGGTCCACCGCACGTCTTGTGTGCGGCCGGCGGCGTTGTGTGGCTCGCGCGCCGCCGGCCGCCACGCGATACCGCCGGGCACCAGCGGTGTCGCTGCACGCAGCGTCTGTCACGCCTCCAGCTCCGATCGAGCGAGGTCCTCTCGATCTCCTGATATCACGCCATCGGCGCCACGGTCGGCGAGGCTCCACCGGCGTCAGCATGCTCGTGCGACCGCGCACGCGCGCCTCGTTCATTTGACAATGCAAGACATCGGGGTATAGAATCCATGGGCGGTGCGGGCCGAAGTGTCGCAGCCTGATCGCGGCGCGTGTAGCGCCGCCCATCGGTCCGACGCGTATTGTCGGTGAGACGCATGTTCGGATCGACATGCACGGCGCTCCCGGCGTCCGAATCGGTGCTCGCCGCGGTTGAAGGAATAGGGACCGGGGCGGCCGCGTTGGCCGTCGGGAGGAGCCGGGTGGCGTTGCGCGGCCGCGGTGCCGTGGGCGTCCTTGGACAGGTGCCCATCTGGCGCCCGCGTCCGTTCGGTCCTCCGCGCGGGAACAATGCTCGTCCCCAGCAGAGCGCCGCTCTTTAATGGAAGCGATGTTGGCGACGCGGCACGGGGCGCGGTGCTATCGGAGCGGCGGAGTGGGCCGGGACCGAGCGAGGCCGCCCCGCAGGGCCCGGTGGGTGTCACCATTCGGGAGGAATTTGTGCATATTGACGATATGATCGCGCGGTCGGGACTCGGGGCCGCGCAGGGGACGGCCGTACCCGCGGTGCTGGAGATCCGTGGAGTGGTGCGGTACGTCGCCGGCAAGGGCCTCGCCAGGCGCGGACCTGGCCGAGCCGGACATTCCGAGTCAGGAGGCGCGTAGTGGCAAAATCACTCGTGGTGGTAGAGTCGCCGACCAAGGCGCGGACGCTCAAGAAGCTGCTGGACCGGCGGTACGACGTGGTCGCGTCGATGGGACACGTCAAGGATCTTCCGCGGAGCCAGCTCGGGGTGGACGTGGAGCACGAGTTCACACCCAAGTACGTCGTGCCGAAGGGCAAAGGGCCGGTGATCAAGGAACTCAAGTCGGCCGCCAAAAAGGCGTCCGCCGTCTACCTCGCGACCGATCCAGACCGCGAGGGCGAAGCCATTTCTTGGCATCTGGCGACCATCCTCCAGCAGGTCAACCCCAAGATCAAGCGCATCGAATTTCACGAGGTGACCAAGGACGCGGTGCGGCGTGCGCTGCAGGCGCCGCGCGACATCGACATCAGCCGTGTGAACGCGCAGCAGGCCCGCCGCGTGCTGGACCGTCTCGTCGGGTACAAGTTGAGCCCGCTCTTGTGGCGCAAGGTGCGCGGGGGATTGAGCGCGGGCCGCGTCCAGTCGGTGGCGGTGCGTCTGATCTGCGAGCGCGAAAGCGAAATCGAGGCGTTCGTGCCCCAGGAGTACTGGTCCATTGCGGCGCGCCTCACCCGCCTCGGCGACGAGACGCCGTTTGTGGCGCGCCTCGTGACGAAGGGCGGCGACAAGATCACGATCGGCAACCAGGCGGAGGCGGACGCGCTCGTCCGGGAGTTGGAGCGAGTGCCGTATGTGGTGGCCGAGGTGCGGCGCCGTGACCAGCAGCGGCACCCCACCGCGCCGTTCACGACGAGCACGCTCCAGCAGGAAGCAAACCGGAAGATCGGGTACTCGGCGGCGCGCACGATGGTCGTCGCCCAGCAACTCTACGAAGGGCTCGACGTCGGGCCCGAGGGCACGGTCGGGTTGATCACGTATATGCGCACCGACGCGGTCCACGTGGCGGCGGAAGCGCAGGAGCAGGCCCGCACCTTCATCGCGGAGACGTACGGCGCGCCGTACGTGCCGGCGGACCCACGCCGCTACACGTCCCGCCGAGGCGCGCAGGGCGCCCACGAGGCGATCCGGCCGACGTCGGTGGCGCGCACCCCGGAGTCCGTCAAGCCCTTCCTGAAGGCCGACCAGCACAAAGTGTACAAGCTGATCTGGGAACGCTTCGTCGCGAGCCAGATGGCGTCCGCGGTGATGGACACGCTCGCCGTGGACATCACCGCAGGGCCGTACGGGTTCCGGGCGACTGGGTCTCGCGTGAAGTTTCCGGGATTTCTCCGGGTCTATCTGGAAGGTCGGGACAACGGGGACGAGGAGACCCCGGAGGGCTGGCTCCCCGATCTCAGCGATGGGGAGCGGTTGCGCCTCCTCGGGCTCGATCCCGCGCAGCACTTTACACAGCCGCCGCCCCGCTACACCGAGGCGACGCTCGTGCGAGCGCTCGAGGACCGCGGCATCGGTCGGCCGAGCACGTACGCGCCGATCATCGAGACGATCAAGCACCGCGGCTACGTCGAGCTCGAAGACCGGCGGTTCTACCCCACCGATCTCGGCGTGCTGGTGAACTCCTTGCTCGTCGAGCACTTTCCGAGCGTGCTCGACGTCGAGTTCACGGCGCACATGGAGGAGGATCTGGACCGGGTCGAGGAGGGGGTGGAGGATTGGGTCGGCCTGATCCGCGCGTTCTACGGGCCTTTCGAGGAGGTCCTCCACCGGGCGGAGCAGAGCATCGAGGAAGTCGAGATGGTCCCGGAGGAGATCGGCGAGCTATGCCCTCGCTGCAGCCGGCCGCTGGTGAAGCGGCGCGGTCGCTACGGGGAGTTCATCGCCTGCTCAGGGTACCCGGAGTGCTCGTACACCCGGCCGGTCGGCATCGGCGTGCGGTGCCCGCTCGACAACGGGGAGATCGTGGAGCGGCGAACTCGCAAGGGGCGCATCTTCTACGGGTGCGCGAACTACCCGGCGTGCACGTTCACATCCTGGGACCGGCCCGTCGGGCGGATCTGTCCCGAGTGCGGCCACATCCTGGTGACGAAGCGGGCCCGGCGCGGCACGACGCCGCCCGTGGTCTGCAGCAACAAGGCGTGCACATACAAGGAGGCGCCGGCGTCCCGCGAACCGGAGCAGGTGGGCAGCCCGTCGTGACCGGACGGCAGTGCCGGCCGGCCAGCCCGCGAATCCGGTCGACGACAGTAGTGGCGGTGCGGCGGGACGGCCGGATCGCGTTGGCCGGCGACGGGCAGGTCAGCATCGGCAACACCGTGCTGAAGCACGGCGCGCGGAAGACCCGGCGCATCGGCGAGAACGTGTTGGTGGGCTTTGCCGGATCCGCGGCAGACGGCCTGACCCTCTTCGAACGCCTCGAGCAAAAGCTCGCGGAAACCCACGGGCACCTGGCCCGGGCGATCGTGGCGTTGGCGAAGGACTGGCGCACGGACCGCATTCTGCGCCGGCTCGAGGCGCTGCTGGTCGTCGCCGATCGCGAGCATTTGTACGTGCTGTCGGGCAGCGGCGACATCATCGAACCCGACGACGGGGTGGCCGCGATCGGCTCCGGCGGTCCCTACGCACTCGCGGCGGCGCGGGCGCTGCTGAGGCACTCGTCGCTCGCCGCGGAGGAAATCGCCCGGGAGGCGCTGCGCGTGGCGAGCGAGATCTGCGTCTTTACGAACGATCAGGTGACCGTGGAGGTTTTGTAGCCGGCCATGGAAGCGCGCGCGCGTCTCGAGGACCGGCTGACGATTGAGAGCCTGACACCCCGGCGAATTGTGGAAGAGCTCGACAAGTTCATTGTGGGCCAGGCCGCCGCGAAGCGTGCGGTCGCGATCGCGCTGCGAAACCGGTACCGACGGAGCCGTCTCGGCGCGGAGATGCGCGACGAGGTCATCCCCAAGAACATCCTGATGATCGGCCCGACCGGCGTCGGCAAGACCGAGATCGCGCGCCGTCTGGCACGCCTGGCCGCCGCCCCGTTCGTGAAGGTCGAGGCGACGAAGTTCACCGAGGTCGGCTACGTCGGCCGTGACGTCGACTCGATGATCCGGGACCTGGTGGAAACCGCGATCCAGATGGTCCGCAGCGAGCAGGTCGGCAAGGTGGGGGAGCGGGCCGCGACGCAGGCCCGCGACCGTCTGGTGGAGATCCTGGCGCCGGCGCCGCGCAAGGACCAGGGGTTTTCCAATCCCCTGGAGATGCTGTTCGGCGGCCGCACGTCCCCGCCCGCCCCGGAGCCCGGTGCCGCCGCCCCAGACGATCTTCATGCGCGCCGGGCGGCGATGCGGGCGCAGCTCGACCGCGGGGAACTCGACCGGGATACGGTGGAGATCGAGGTCGAAGAGAGCGCCTTTCCGACCGTGGAGGTGTTTTCGGGGCAGGGCGTGGAGGAGATGGGGATCAACCTGCAGGATCTCTTCGGCAGCGTGCTGCCGCGCCGGCGAAAGCGGCGCCGCATGCTGGTGCCGGATGCGCTCCGGGTTCTCACGAACGAGGAGGCGCAGAAGCTGATCGACATGGACGAGGTCGTTCGCGAGGGCATCCGCCGCGCGGAGCAGGCCGGGATCGTGTTTATCGACGAGCTCGACAAGATCTCCGGGCGGGAGGGCGGCGCCGGGCCCGACGTCTCCCGCGAAGGCGTGCAGCGCGACATCCTGCCGATCATCGAAGGGTCCACGGTGACGACCAAGCACGGAGCCGTCCGCACCGACCACATGCTGTTCATCGCCGCGGGAGCGTTTCACGTGAGCCGGCCGTCGGATCTGATCCCCGAGCTGCAGGGCCGGCTCCCGATCCGCGTGGAGCTGGGGTCGCTCACCGAGGCGGATTTCGTACGGATCCTCGTCGAACCGGAAAACGCGCTGACCAAACAGTACGCGGCCCTGTTGGCCACCGAGGGCGTGATTGTGGAGTTCCCGCCGGACGGTGTCCAGGAGATCGCGCGGATCGCGGCGGCGGTGAACGCGGAGCACGAGGACATCGGAGCCCGGCGGCTGCACACGATCTTGGAGAAGGTGACCGAGGCGCTCTCGTTCGCGGCCCCCGAGGCGCCGGCGCACGTCGTCATCGATGCGGCCTACGTCCGTGAGCGACTCGCCGGGATCCTGGCCGACCACGACCTGCGGAGGTACGTGCTGTGACCAGGGCTGTGGACGTGACGGCGGCGGGCGATTATGCTCGGCGGCTGTCCCGCAGGGATCTGCTCGCCGCGGCCGCGGCGGCCGGGTTGGCGGGCGGGATGACCGCCGCCGCGTTGCCCCAGCGGCCGGCGGAGGCGCAGAGCGCGCTCTCGCCCGACCAGGCGCTCGAGCGGCTGATGACGGGGAACGCCCGGTACGTCAATGGCGGCCTGACCGCGTTCAACGCGGACCTTGCGATCCTCAAGCAGGGCACCGCGGAGAAACAGGAACCCTTCGCCTCGGTGTTGTCGTGCGCGGACTCGCGCGTGCCCGTGGAGATCGCGTTCGACCAGAGTATCGGGCACGTGTTCGTTTGCCGGGTCGCCGGCAACGTCGGGACTCCCGAGATCATCGGTAGTCTGGAGTACGGGGCGGCGGTCCTGGGGACGCCGCTGATCGTGGTGCTCGGGCATGGGCGGTGCGGGGCGGTGTCGGCGGCGATCGCGAACAAAGCGGTGCCCGGGCAGATCAGCAGTCTCTTCCCACACCTCCGCCCGGCGGTGCAGCGGGCCGGGTCCAACCTCGAGGCCGCGATCAAGGCAAACGCGACGATCCAGGCGGAGCTGCTCCGGACCTCGTCCCCGGTGCTCGCGGGACTCGCCAAGGAAGGGAAGCTCAAGATCGTCGCGGCGTACTACGAGCTGACGACCGGACGCGTGTCGCTCCTCTAACCGCGTCAGCGTCACCGCGGGCGGTGGTCGCTGCGGAGGACGCGCCTCACGAACGGGCTCCGCTCGATGCACGACATTTGATCACGTGCGCGGCGCGCTGGTGCACGCGCCGTGCGTTTGTCTCCCTTCCGGGCCTATGTTATACTACGTCAGGACTTTCGCACGCTCCAGGGACCGGACCGGCGGTGCCCGGACGACGTCGCGATCCCCGGCGGGGAGTCGGGGTGCGCGTCCGGGTTCCGGTGCGGAATGAACGGGGCGGACGCATAACCGGAAAGGGGAGGGTATCGTGGCTGTTGTCACGATGAAGCAGTTGCTCGAGGCGGGCGTTCACTTCGGCCACCAGACGCGCCGGTGGAACCCCAAGATGTCCCGTTTCATCTTCACCCAGCGCAACGGGATCCACATCATCGACCTGCAGAAGTCCGTGCCGCTGATCGAGACGGCCTACCGGTTCGTCCGGGACACCGTCGCCTCGGGCGGTACCGTGCTGTTCGTCGGGACGAAGAAGCAGGCGCAGGACGCGATCCGCGAGGAGTCGACGCGGGCGCACCAGTTCTACGTCAACCAGCGCTGGCTCGGCGGCATGCTCACGAACTTCGCGACGATCAAGAGCCGCATCGACCGGCTGCACGAGCTCGTCGAGATCCGCGATAACGGGACGCTGGAGATCCTTCCGAAGCGGGAGCAGGCCGGGCTGATGGACGAGCTGGCTCGGTTGGAGAAATACCTCGGCGGGATCTCGGAGATGAAGACGCTGCCGACCGCCGTCTACATCGTCGACACGCGCAAGGAACACATCGCAATCGCGGAGGCGCGCAAACTCGGCATCCCGATCGTGGCGATCATCGACACGAACTGCGATCCGGATGAAGCCGACTATCCGGTTCCGGGGAACGACGATGCGATTCGCGCCGTGCGGTTGATCACCAACCGGATCGCGAACGCGGCGCAGGAAGGGTACGAGGAGCGCCGGAAAGCCGAGGTCCTCGAAGAGGAAGCGGCGGCCGCGGACGCGGTCGAACCCGCTCCGATGGCGGCGCTGCCAGGCGAGGAAGAGGTTGTCGACGAGGCGGTGGAGGAGCAGGAAGTTCAGGCGTAGCGCGCCGCCCGACCGCCACGGCGGGCGTGGCGCGTCCGTTCGGCACGAGGGACACACAGGAGGCACGGGTTGGCTGACATCAGCGTGAACCAGGTGAAGGAGTTGCGGGCCCGGACCGGCGCCGGCATCGTGGACTGCAAGAACGCCCTCACCGAAGCGGGGGGCAACCTCGAGAAGGCGCAGATGCTGCTGCGGGCCAAGGGCCTGGCGGCCGCGGACAAGAAGAGCGGTCGCGTGGCGAAGGAAGGCCTCGTCGCGTCGTACATCCACGGCGAAGGGCGGCTCGGCGTGCTCGTCGAGATCAACTGCGAGACAGATTTCGTCGCGCGGACACCGGAGTTCAAGGCGCTCGCGCGGGACGTGGCGATGCAGATCGCGGCGAGCGATCCTCGGTACGTCTCCCGTGACGAGATCTCGGCCGAAACGATCACGGCGGAGCGCGAGATCTATCTCGCCCAGGCCAAGAACGAGGGGAAGCCGGACGCGATCGCTCCCAGGATCGCCGAAGGGAAGCTCGAGAAGTGGTTCGGGACGGTGTGTCTGCTCGACCAGCCGTTCATCCGCGACGACAGCAAGAAGGTCGCCGACGTGGTGAAGGAAGCGATCGCGAAAACCGGTGAGAACATCCAGATCCGCCGGTTCGCCCGGTTCCGGCTGGGGGAGTAATGGCGACGCCCGGCGCCGTTGAGCCCACCGCCGGCTACCGGCGGATCCTGTTGAAGCTCAGCGGCGAGGCGCTCGCCGGCACGGCCAGCGTGGGCGTGGATTCCGAGGTGTTGCACCTCGTCGCGCGAGAGGTGAGGTCGGTCAGGGACGCTGGCGTGGACGTCGCGATCGTTGTCGGCGGCGGCAACATCGTCCGCGGCGTTCAGATGGCCGAAAAGACGGGGGTCGCGCGCGTGACCGCCGACTACATGGGCCTGCTCGCGACGGTAATCAACGCGCTGGCGCTGCAGGACGCGATGGAGCGCGAGGGGCTCGAGACCCGGGTCCAGACCGCGGTGGAGATGCGGCAGGTGGCGGAACCTTACATCCGCCGACGGGCGATCCGCCATCTCGAGAAGGGGCGTGTTGTCATCTTCGCGGGCGGCACCGGCAGCCCGTACTTCACGACCGACACGGCGGCCGCGTTGCGGGCGATCGAGATCGAAGCCAACGCCATCCTGATGGCCAAGAAGGGCGTGGACGGCGTCTACGACAAGGACCCGCGGGAGAGCGCGGATGCGGTCCGCTTCCGCACGCTGGACTATATGGACGTGCTGAACCGGGGTCTCAAGGTGATGGACGCGACGGCGACGTCGCTGTGCATGGACAACGGCATGCCGATCATCGTGTTCGACATCGCCCGGCCCGGCAACGTGAAGCGGGCGGTGTTCGGAGAGGAGATCGGCACCCTGGTGGGAGGAGGGGCCGAGGATGCACGCCGTGCTCGCGGACGCTAAGTCGCACATGCAGAAGGCGGTGGAGGCGGCCAAGCGGGAGTTTGCTGGCGTTCGAACGGGCCGGGCCAGCCCCGCGTTGCTTGAGCGCGTCACCGTGGACTACTACGGGGTGCCGACGCCGGTGACGCAGGTCGCGACGGTCACCGTGCCCGATCCCCGGTTGATCGTCATCCAACCGTGGGACAAGAACCTGGTCCGCGAGATCGAACGCGCGATCCAGAAGAGCGAGCTTGGGCTGAACCCCGCGAACGATGGGAACGTAATACGACTGCCGATCCCGTCGCTGACGGGGGACCGGCGGCGCGATCTCGTGAAAGTGGTTCACAAGCAGGCCGAGGAGGCCCGGGTCGCGGTGCGCAACATCCGCCGGGACCACAAAGAGCAGCTCGAGCGGCTGGAGAAAAAGGGCGAGTTGTCCGAGGATGACGGACGGCGCGCCGTCGAGGATCTACAGAAGCTGACCGATCAGTACATCAAGGAGATCGAGGGCCTGTTGGCCGCCAAGGAGGCGGAGATCACCGAGGTGTGAGCCGGGTCGAGGCGCCAGCGACCCTCGGGTCCCGAGCGCGCGGAACCAGCCCCGCAGATCCGGTGACGATCCTGATCCACGCGCGGCGCGATGGAGCCACAACGATGAGCGCGGAACGACGTCCTCCCGATATCGTCGGCTATACGCTCGATGTCGCCCGCGAGCGCCTCGCCGAGGCGGGGTGGCCGGCGGTCGAGGTCGTGGAGGCGCGCTCACCGAAACGGACCCTTCACCCGCCCCAGCGTGTGGTGCGCCAGCGGACCGGCACGGGGGATCGGGTGCTGTTGGTGGTGTGCGGTGAACGGTCGGATGAACCCGAGCGTGCGCGTGATCGCGAGCGGTCGGCCGGGTGACCGACGCGGGTAGGCCTGGCATCGACAGGTGTGAGCACGCGGCACCCCGGTGCGCGGGTGTGGGAGCGGAGACGTGGCCCCCTGACGTTGAGGGGGCCGTCTTGCATCGAACCGGAGGGCCCGCGGCGACTCCGTGCCGCCGGCGCGACGGGTGCGAGGAGTGATATGCGCGCGACCGAACATGAGGCATCCGCGGAACTCAAGCAGCGCGAGGACGTCTTGCGGGCCTCGCTCGACCCAACGCGCATCCCGCGCCACGTCGCGATCATCATGGACGGCAACGGACGCTGGGCCGAGCTCCGGGGTCTGCCGCGGCTGGAGGGCCACCGAGAAGGACGCGAGGCCATACGGCGCACGCTCGAGGGGGCGCGAGAGTGCGGCGTGGAGATCCTGACCCTCTACGCGTTCAGCACCGAGAATTGGCGGCGGCCGCCCGAAGAAGTGCAGGCCCTGATGAGCCTGTTGATCGAAACGTTGGAGTTGGAGGCGGAAGGCCTCAACCGCAACGGGGTCCGCTTCCGGGCCTCTGGGTTGATTGCGGAGATGCCCGACGACGTGCAGGGAGCGCTCGCACGCGTCATCGCTCTGACCCGCGACAACACCTCGGTGACGCTGAACCTCGCGCTGAATTACGGCGGACGGCGGGAGCTGACCGAGGCGGCGAGACGGCTGGCCGAGGCCGTGGCGGCGCGACGCCTGTCGGTCGACGCGATCGACGAGGACGCGATGGCGAGTCGCCTCTTCGCCCCGGATCTGCCCGATCCCGATCTGCTGATCCGGACCGGTGGCGAGCAGCGGCTGAGCAACTTCTTGCTCTGGCAGGCCGCCTACGCGGAACTGTACTTCACCGACGTGCGCTGGCCGGATTTCGGCAAACTCGACCTCTTCGCCGCGATCCGGGAGTTCCAGGGGCGGGACCGACGATTCGGGGGCGTCGACCTTGGATAGCCTGCCGCGCCCCGGCGGTGTCGTGACGCCGCCGACGCCCGTGCCCGTCATCGGGCCCGAGCGCACCCTGCTGAGCCGCACCGTTACGGCGCTGGTCGGCGGGGCGCTCACGGTCGGCCTCATCATGCTCGGACTGCCCTGGTTGCCGGTCGGGGTGACCGTGGTCGTCGTGATCGGCCTCTGGGAGTTCTACCGCATGGCGGAGCGAGCCGGCTACCATCCCGTGTGGGAGGCGGGGATCGTGGGCGGTGTGCTGTTCGTCGCCGCGGCCGCGTATCCGTCCGCGTGGGAACCGATGCTGGTGCCGGCGCTGCTGGTGTACACGATGCTGGTGCAGTTGCGCGGCGGCCGGGCGGACCGGGCCTTGGCCAACGCCGGCGTGACGCTGCTCGGCGCTCTGTACGTCGGTTACCTCTTCAGCTACCTGGTCCGGCTGCGCGCGCTTCCGTTCGGGGCGGCGCACGCCGCCGGGCCGCTGCCGGCGCTGCTCGTCGTCTGTGTCGTCTGGGCGTCCGACAGCGCGGCGTACTTTGTGGGCCTGGCGTGGGGGCGGCGGAAGCTGCTGCCGACGATCAGCCCCCGCAAGTCGCTCGAAGGGGCCGCGGGAGGCGTCGCCGCCGGCACCTTCGCCGGCGCGGCGTTCGCCGTGATCTTCGGACTGCCGCCTGCGGTCGGGGCGGTGGTCGGTGTGGTCTGCGCGCTCGCCGCCGTGTGCGGTGACCTGTGGGAGTCCGCGGTCAAGCGGGAGGTCGGCGTGAAGGACGCGGGGTTCGTGCTGCCCGGCCATGGCGGCATCCTCGATCGTTTCGACGGACTCCTCCTGGCCGCGGTCGCCGGGTATGCGGTAATGACCTGGTGGCCGGGACGCTGATGCGGCGCGTCATCGTGCTCGGATCCACCGGGTCGATCGGGCGGGCGGCGCTCGACGTGGCCCGCCGTCTGCGGGACCACGTGGAAGTCGTGGGGTTGTCGGCGCGACACGATGTCGCGACGCTTGCAACGCAGGTTCGGGAGTTCCGCCCTGCCGCCGTCGCGGTCGATACTCCGGGGGCCGTCGACGCGCTGCGGGACGCGGCGCCGGAATGGCGGGGAGAGGTGTTCCGCGGTCCCGAGGCGCTCTCCGCGTTGGCATCCGGACCGATGGCCGATGTCGTGCTCGTCGCGGTCGTCGGAATTGCGGGTCTGCGTCCGACGCTCGCCGCGCTCGCCTCCGGCCGCGACGTCGCCCTGGCGACGAAGGAAGTGCTCGTCGCAGCGGGCGCGCTCGTGATGGAGGCGGCGGCGCGTGCGGGACACCGGGTGCTGCCGGTGGACAGCGAGCCGTCCGCGGTGTTCCAGTGTCTTGCCGGTCGCGATGTGCGCGATGTCGCGCGGCTGTGGCTGACGGCGTCGGGCGGCCCGTTTCTTCGGACCCCTGCCGACGCGATGGACGCGGTGACGCCCGCCGCGGCCTTGCGGCATCCCACGTGGCGGATGGGGGCGAAGGTGACGATCGACTCCGCCACGCTCATGAACAAGGGGTTTGAGGTGATCGAGGCGCACTGGCTGTTCGACGTTCCGTCCGAGCGAATCGAGGTCGTGATCCATCCGCAGAGCATCGTGCACTCGTGTGTGGAACTGACCGACGGCGCCGTGCTCGCCCAATTGGGGCCGCGCGACATGCGGATCCCGATTCAGTACGCGCTGACCTACCCGTCGCGCAGGACGAGCCCGGTCGCGCCGCTCGATCTGCGGCAGCTCGGAGCGCTCGGGTTCGAGCCGCCCGATCCGGGCCGGTTCCCCTGCCTCGGGTACGCTCGGGAGGCGCTCGCGCGCAGCGGCACCGCCCCTGCGGCGTTGGGGGCGGCCGACGAGACCGCCGTGCAGCTCTTTCTCGACGGACGGATCGGTTTTCTCGAGATCGCGCGAGTGATCCGCCGCGTGCTCGATCGCCATCGCGTTCGTCCCGCCGATTCGCTGGAGGGCGTGCTCGAGGCCGACCGGGAGGCCCGCACGGACGCGGCGGCGGCGTATGCAGCGATGTGAAGCGCCGCGCGCTGCGGCCCGGACGGCGGCGATCGCTGGCGACGTGTTCTGTTCGGCGTGCCCGGGGTCCCCGAGGACTCGCGTCACCTGGGCGAACGCTCGGGGGGGGCAAAGGGAGGGTGGTTGGCGGTGCCAACGATAGTCTTAGCGAT